>JAZODL010000156.1:0-3644 GCA_045596945.1 Candidatus Methanomethylophilaceae archaeon
GCATCATGGAGCACGTCGAGTACGCCGGGTGCCACTCCGGTGATGCGACCATGGTCCTCCCGCCCTTCACCCTCGGAAAGGAGATCATCGACCAGGTTGTCGACATCACGACCAGGGTCGCACTGGCCCTCGACATCCACGGTCTCATGAACCTCCAGCTCGCCGTCAAGGACGGGCAGATCTACATGATCGAGGCCAACCCCAGGGCGTCCAGGACGGTCCCCTTCATCTCGAAGGCCACCGGTGTCCAGCTGGCCAAGGTCGGTACCAAGATCATGCTCGGCAGGACCCTGAAGGAGTTCGGCCTCAAGGGCTACAGGCCCATCGACCACTACGCCATCAAGGCGTCCGTCTTCCCCTTCCTCAAGCTCCCCGGCGTCGACTCCATCCTCACACCCGAGATGAAGTCCACGGGAGAGGTCATGGGTATCGACGAGGACTTCGACAAGGCCTGCTACAAGGCCCTGATCGCGGCCGGCAACAAGCTCCCCACCGAGGGCGGCGTCTACATCACCATCAACGATGCCGACAAGCCCAGGATCCTCGGCCCCGCCAGGGCGCTCAAGGAGATGGGATTCACCATCTACGCCACCAAGGGTACGTCCACGTACCTCAGGGAGAACGGCATCGAGACCACCACCGTGTTCAAGATCGACGAGAACCAGAAGCCCAACGCAATCGGACTCATGAGGGACGGCAAGATCAACCTGATCATCAACACCCCCTCGCTCAAGTCCGGTGCGATCCGCGACGGCTACACGATGCGCAGGCTCGCGGTGGAGCTGGAGATCCCGTTCATGACCACCGTGCAGGGTGCCGAGATCGCGGTCGCATCCATCAGGGTCGCCAGGTCCGGAGAGATCGGCGTCAGGAGCACCCGCGAGTTCCACGGACTCATCTGAAACCGGTCCCCGGGGCGCGTCCCCGGGTACCATCGTTCTTCCACGGGCGGTCACGCACCGCCCGTATCCCATTTTCCGATCGATCGGTGTCGCGACATGGGGACCGGTGATCCGATCCAAGATAGCATCGGTAGAAACCGAATGGTGCCGGGGAAGGGATTTGAACCCTCGAACTACTAAAGACAGGATCCTAAATCCTGCGCCTTTTCCGACTCGGCAACCCCGGCCCAACAGGTGCAAAGGGTTGCTGGTTATTAGTGTATCGGCTGGCCGTGGCATCTATTAATAGATACGTCCGGATACGGTACCCGTTGAGGTTTCAAAATGTCCAACCTACTCTCTGACGGGGGCAGACAGCTCCTGCTCGGCAACGAGGCCATCGTGAGGGGACTCATTGAGGCGGGGACCGGTTTCGCGTCCACGTACCCCGGAACGCCATCGTCCGAGATCGGAAACATCCTCGAGAAGATCTCCGGGGATGCAGGCATGTATTTCGAATTCTCCACCAACGAGAAGGTGGCGCTCGAGGTCTCCGCCGCGGCGGCATCCTCCGGGGTCAGGTCCTTCGCGTTCATGAAGCACGTCGGACTCAACGTCGCGTCCGACCCCCTCATGACCCTCTCGTACGCGGGGGTCCGCGGGGGCATGCTCATACTCTCCGCGGACGACCCGTCCGCGCACAGCTCCCAGAACGAGCAGGACAACCGCTACTACTCCACGTTGGCACTGATACCCATGATGGAACCCTCGACCCCCCAGGAGGCCAAGGACATGGTCGCGGAGGCCTACAGGGTTTCAGAGGAGCTGACGCTCCCCCTCCTGTACAGGACCACCACCAGGGTCAACCACGCCCGCGGCGTGGTCGAGTTCTCCGACAGGTCCGAACCCGTGACCAAGGGGCACTTCGACAGAGACGTCGTCAGGTTCGTCAACATCCCCGCACATGCGAAGGTCAACAGGAACAGGCTCCTGAACCTCTACGCCAAGGCGGCCGAGATGTCCGAGGAGTCCCCGCTCAACTTCGTCGAGGGTTCCGGGGACATCGGGATCATCACGTCCGGTGTGTCCTACACCTACGTCCGCGAGTTCACCAGCGGTGCATCCGTGTTCAAGCTCGGTTTCACCAATCCCCTCCCCGAGAGGAGGCTCGCCGAGTTCATCAGGGGCAAGAGGTACGTCATCGTCGTGGAGGAGCTCGAACCCTTCCTGGAGGACCAGGTCCTCAGGATCTGCGCACAGAACGGCCTTGACGTCCCCGTCTACGGCAAGAGGAGCGGACACCTGCCCAGGGCATAGGAGTTCTCGCCCGACACGCTCACTGCCATCAGGGACCTCGTCTCCGTCCAGGAGTTCAGGGAGCCCCTGCCCAGGAGTGAGGTCAAGCTGCCCAGCAGGCCCCCGACACTCTGCGCCGGCTGTCCCCACAGGGGACTCTACGCGGCCACCAAGAGGGCCGTCGGGAACAGGGACGTCGTGTACTGTTCGGACATCGGCTGCTACACCCTGGGTGTCCAGCCCCCGTTCCAGACCGCCGACTTCATCATCTGCATGGGCGGTGGCGCTGGTGCCGCCGGAGGTTTCGCGGCATCCACCGATCAGAAGGCCATCGCGTTCATGGGTGACTCCACGTTCTTCCATGCCGGTGTCCCCCCTCTCGTCAACGCGCTGTTCAACGACCACAGGATCGTCATGGTCATCCTGGACAACCGCACCACCGCCATGACCGGACACCAGCCCAACCCCGGTACGGGGAGGGAGTTCGGAGGGATCACCACAGAGTCCATAGACATCGAGAAGCTCGTCCGTGGCATAGGGGTGAAGTTCGTCGAGAAGGTCAACCCCTACGACGTCAAGGCGGCCACCAAGGTCATGAGGGACGCGGTCGACTTCGACGGCGTCGCCGTCGTCATATCCGAGTGCCCCTGCCCCCTGGAGCTCAAGAAGCGCAAGATGCTCGAGCCCAAGGTCTGCGTCGTCGACCAGGACAGGTGCATCCAGTGCTCCGCATGCGTCAAGAACATCGCCTGCCCCGCACTCGTCAAGAGGGAGGACAGGATAGAGGTCGACGAGACCCAGTGTATAGGGTGCCGCATGTGTGCGAGTGTGTGCCCCAGGGAAGCCATAGAGGTGAGGAGATGAAGTACACGGTTCAGATCGTCGGAGTCGGGGGACAGGGTGTCCTCCTGGCATCCATGGTCCTCGGCAATGCCGCGATGAACATGGGATACAGGGTTGCGATGAGCGAGGTCCACGGCATGGCCCAGAGGGGAGGGAGTGTCCTCTCCACCCTCCGTTTCGGCGACGACGTCATCAGTCCGCTGGAGGCCGTCGGTTCCGCCGACATGATCATGGGCTTCGAGCCCGCCGAGACCTGCAGGAACATCCACCTCGGTAACAGCGACACCGTCGTCCTGATGAACCTGGATCCGGTCCTGCCGTCCATGGTCGCCGCGGGATTCGAGGAGTATCCTGACGTGGGCGGACTCGTCGAGTCCGTCAGGAGGGTCAACGGCAACGTGGTCACCATCGATGCCACGAAGATCGCCATCGAGGCAGGGAAGGCCGTTGCGGCCAACGCCGTCATGATCGGTGCGGTCGCCGCCATGAGGGGATTCCCGATCCCCAAGGACGTCCTCCTCGACGCGCTCGTGTCCCAGGTCCCCGAGAAGTTCAGGGACCTCAACATCAGGGCCTTCGAGATGGGATTCTCGTCCCTCCAGTGAAACCACAGGGGGTCGCACC
>JAZODL010000157.1:0-9974 GCA_045596945.1 Candidatus Methanomethylophilaceae archaeon
ACTGTCTCATGTAACCGGGCTGGCAGATGTAGTAACCTCCCTCCCCCATGCCGGTCGCTATCGTCCCGTGTATGGTCAGATGGTCTGTCAGTTCGAAAATGCGACGGTACTCGTTGTATTCCTTCTTCAATTCATCCGCCCCCTTCTGGGTGATCCTGATGCGCTGCCTGCGGGCACCCAGGTCGCGTTCGATGTACTTCTCATCCAGGAGCTCGAGAATCCTCTTGGATGCGGACTGCTGACTCATCTCCAGGGCGTCTCCGAGTTCCCTGGAGGATATCGCAATGTAGTCGTCGATCGCTCCCAGGAGGCCCAACTTCCTCAATGCGAATGAGTACTTCTCGTCCATGACGGTTGGACGGGATTTCCTAATATAAATGTAACCAACAATTGGTGGTTACCTGAAAACTGGTAAGTGAGGGTCCTTGCGGACCCTCCTGTTTCAAGCCTTCCTGTTGGCGTCCACCCAGCCGGTGACGGTGGGGCAGGCGGCACAGAGGAGTGCCACCAGGCCGAGGACGATGAGGACGATTCCCATCCAGAGGGGGAGGGCCTCATAGAAGAGGGCGACAGCGGAGACCGCGATGGCGACAGCGGAGAGCAGGGCCATCGTGGATCCCTTGACGGGGCTGTACTTGGAGAACGTTCCTGCGACCGCGAAGAACGCGGTGAGGACGAGCAGATCGAGTCCCACGAGGTAGATCGAGTCGACGGTTCCGTTCCAGGTCTGGGCCATGGCGACCACTGCCAGGATTCCGCCGATGAAGCCGATCCCCATTCCGAAGGACATCTTCTTAGGCATTGCACCCATTTATTACACCGACCTTGTAATCTGGTTGGCTTAATTAAGCCTTGCTCATCAGGAGCTTGGCTCCCTGCAGGATGGTCCACAGGAGAGCGCATGCGACGACGACCGCTTCGGTCATCGCGAGGGTCGATCCGATGGAGACTCCGAGGCAGAACACGATGAGGATGCTGGACACGGATGCGGTGAGTCCCCTGCCATCCATCCAGTCCCCGACCGTCGATGCGACGATGCCGAGCACGAGGAACAGGAAGAACAGGTACGCGACGAGGAGGTGGGGGTTACCGTTCCCGACATCCTTGGTCACGAATCCGACGCAGACGAAGAACATCGCCGCGGCGATGAGGAGCATGCCACCGGTGCGGTTCGCTCCGGTCTCGCATGCGGCCTTGCCGATTCCGAAGACGGCGAGCAGGAGGCCGCTGACGACACATCCGTAGTTGAACAGGTTGGCGGTCACCTCGACATCGGAGATCCCCATGTCGGACAGGGTGTTGGTCCCGAGGGTCCAGGAGGGGTCCTCATGTGCGGCGATGATCCATATGGCGGCGAACAGAATCGCCGAGAGGATGCCGACGAGGGCAAAGGTTCTGGGGTTAGCAGTACCATTTCTCATGGTCGCGGGAGTGTGATAGTTAATATATGGGTTTTCCTGAATGATATTCCGATTGAAATGAAGAACCTATTCTTCGTTGGAACGGCCGGCAGCGGGAAGAGCACCCTGGTGGGTGCGTACAGGCAGTGGTTGGACGACATTGGCGTCGACGCCATAGTCGTGAACATGGACCCCGGTGCGGACGAGCTCCCCTACGAGCCCGAGATAGACATCAGGGACTGGATCTCCCTCGGCGAGGTCATGCAGGAGTACTCCCTCGGACCGAACGGCGCCCAGATCGTGGCCGCGGACCTCATGGCGGTGAACATCAGGAAGATGACCGAGGTGCTGTCCACCTTCAAGGCCGACTACGTCCTGGTGGACACGCCCGGACAGCTGGAGCTGTTCGCGTTCAGGGAGTCGTCCAACATTACCGTCAGGGCGTTCGGGAAGGAGGACTCCATGCTGGTGTACCTTTCCGATCCGTCCCTCACCAGGACCCCCAACGGCTTCATATCGGCCATGACCCTCGGTGCGCTGACCCAGTTCAGGCTCCAGCTCCCCATGATAAACCTCCTCTCCAAGTGCGATACGCTGTCCGAGGAGGACGAGCAGAGGATGATCGACTGGTACTCCGTACCCGATGTGCTGTACGGTGACCTGCTGGATTCCGACACCAACCCCCAGACCGTCGTGGGCATGGAGCTGTTCAAGGCCATGGAGAACACGGGTGTCTTCGGAGGGATACGTTCCGTCTCCGCACAGGACTACGTGGGAATGGAGGACATCTACGCCGCATCCCAGCTGACGTTCTTCGGCGGGGAGGACAACGACAGGGAGTGATCGCAAAACAAAGGGGGGATACGGGGGAGGGCCCCCTCCCCCAGTTTCACACACGTCCGGAATCAACCGAACATGTAGGCAGGCACGGGACTGGTCTTGTTCCTTCCGGACTTCTTGACCTTCTCGCGGGCATCGTCGAAGTCCTTCTCCAGGATGGTGTCGCGGTTGTCCCTGATGGCGAGCATGCCCGCCTCCGTGCACACGTTCTTGATCTCCGCACCGGACATGCCGTCCGTGCTCTCGGCCAGTTTGGCGGGGTCGACACCGTCGTCCACGTTCATGTGGGCGAGGTGGATCCTGAAGATCTGCTCCCTTCCGTCCGCATCCGGGAGGCCGACATCGATGATGCGGTCGAACCTCCCGGGCCTGAGGAGGGCGTCGTCGAGGATGTCGGGCCTGTTGGTCGCACCTATGATCTTGACGTCGCTGGTCGGTGTGAACCCGTCGAGCTCGGACAGGAGCTGCATGAGGGTCCTTTGGACCTCCCTGTCCCCGGAGGTGGACACGTCCGACCTCTTGGCCCCGACGGAGTCGAGCTCGTCGATGAATATGATGCTGGGCGCCTTCTCCTTCGCCAGCATGAACAGCTCGCGAACGAGTCTCGCCCCCTCCCCGATGTACTTCTGCACGAGTTCGGATCCGACCAGCCTGATGAAGGTGGCGCTCGTTGCGTTCGCCACGGCCTTCGCCATGAGGGTCTTACCGGTTCCAGGGGGCCCCACGAGGAGGACTCCCTTCGGGGGCTCGATACCGACGGTGGCGTACAGCTCCGGTCTGAGGAGCGGATCCTCCACGGCCTCGCGGAGCTCCAGCATCTGGTCCTTGAGGCCGCCGATGTCGGAGTACGTGATGTTGGGTTTGTCTATGATCTCGGCACCGGACACCACGGGGTCGATGGGTGACGGGAGGACGTCCATCACGGACAGGGTCTGCTTGTTGAGGGAGACCCTGGCACCGGGGTACAGGTCCGTCTCGGGCACGTACTCGGACACGGACACGACGAAATCCGGACCGGTGGTGCTCTTCACTACGACGCGGTTGTTGGGGAGGATGTCCCGGACAGACCCGATGATGAGCGGAGGGCTCTTCAACCTCTCCAGCTCGTTCCTGAGCCTGGCGATGTCCTTCTGGAGCCTGAAGAGTTCGCTCTCGGAGTACCGTTTCTCCGTCTCGGCGTTCTGGAGGTCCTCCATGAGTCTGACGTTCCTCTCCTCCAAGGTCACTATTTTGGCCTTGAGTTCGGAAATCTGCTCGTCCAATTCGTCGTAGTTCATGTGGTTGGAGGGAATGTGCACGGTTAATAATAGTTTATCGCAGGCGCGTGCGTCCCTGCAATGGGTTTAATTATCCGCTAGGGCATCGACCGGGTATGATATGTGAGATGTGCGGTAAGGAAGTGCCCGTCACCAAGACCGTGGTGGTCGAGGGCTCAAGGCTCACCGTATGCCCCAACTGCGCCAGATTCGGAGAGGACTACAGGGGTTCGGCCTCCGGGGGAGCACCCGTGTCACACACCGTGATCGAGGAGAGGCTCCAGAAGCGCGAGAGGAGGATGAAGTCCAAGGACATCTACGCCGGTTCGTCCACCGTCGAGCTCGTCGACGACTACGGCGGGGTCATAAGGGAGGCACGCGAGGCGAGGGGGATGGACCTCGACCAGTTCGCGGCATCGATCCTCGAGAAGAAGGGAACCCTCTCGAAGATCGAGTCCAACAACCTCGTCCCCGATGACAAGCTCATCAAGAAGATCGAGAAGGCCCTCGGGATAAAGCTCACGGAGACCGTCCAATCGGGCGTGTCCGTCGGGAACGGGGGCGGATCCAACAAGATGACCCTCGGGAACTTCATCCGCAGGGAATGATCAGCCGACGCTGATCTCCGAGTAAACACCATCGACATAGGGGGTTATGTCGACGCCGTTGTCCCTCAGGACGATGAGCGCCGCCGCCCCTATGTCTATACCCAGTCCCTTCTGGACCTTGTTGCAGTTCTGAATGAAGTCACGGCGTCCCATGCCGGTTCCCACGGCCACGTCCATCAGGGTGTGGAACATGTCCTGCTCGGTCCCCCTCCTGTCCGGTTTGCTGCGGATGGACTCCAGGAGTTCCGCGGACGGCCTGTACGCGAGGGGCACGTCGATGGCCCCCACATCCGTCGCCGGGCGGACGAAATCCCCCTTAAGCACGAGCACCCCCGCCTCCACCAGACGTCTCAGGAGCAGTTTCGAATCGGAGGGGGACATCCACTTCATCTCGAGCGACGTCCCCATGACGAATTCCTCCGACGTGGTGACGTCCTTCCCGATGCTGCGGAAGAACGCAGCCGCGCACACAGTCAGTTCATCGGACATGGTCCCCTCTACCGCGGTATCGGATAAATCGCTTTGCTCCGCCCGGGGGCCTCATTCATGTTAACGCCGTTGTTCAGACCTCGCGTATGCGCGCGCGTTGTTAGAGGTTACTACTAACAGTAAAAATAAGAGGCGGGTACAAAGCTTTATAACCACCACCTGATTACGACAGTCCATCCGTATGGTGACTCACATGAAGTACACTAGATTTGAGAAGGCAAGGATCATCGGCGCGAGGGCACTGCAGATCTCCTACGGTGCACCCGTCCTCGTGGACCACCCCGAGGATATGCTGGATCCCATTGACATCGCCATGCAGGAGTATGACAAGGATCTGATTCCTATCACTGTCGTTAGAAACTGAAGAGGTTTTTCATATGGTTGACGAGGAGAACACAACAATGAACGTAGACCTGTTGGTCGCAGAAGACACCTACCTCACCTCTGGAGTCCACATCGGAACCCAGCAGAAGTCCGCAGACATGAAGGACTTCATCTACAAGGTCAGGCAGGACGGACTCTACGTTCTCGACGTTAAGAAGACCGATGAGAGGATCAGGGCGGCAGCCTCCTTCCTCGCACGCTACGACCCCAGGAGGGTCCTGGTCGTTTCCGCCAGGCAGTACGGACAGAAACCCGCAAGGGAGTTCTCCAAGGCCATCGGAGCACCCGCGTTCGCAGGACGTTTCGTTCCCGGAACCCTCACCAACCCCGCCAACCCCGGATTCATCGAGCCCGAGGTCCTGGTCGTCACCGACCCCTCCGCGGACAAGCAGGCACTCAACGAGGCCCTGAACCTCGGAATCCCCATCGTCGCGATGTGCGATGCCAACAACGAGACTCGCAACGTCGACCTCGTCATCCCCACCAACAACAAGGGAAGGCGTGCACTCGCATGCATCTACTGGCTCCTGTCCAGGGAGGTCCTTGTCGCAAGGGGAGACCTCAAGGACCCCGCCGACTTCAACATGGAGATCGAGGACTTCGAGGCAAAGCTCGTCTGAGCTCACAGTCAGGAAACCTTTTCCACCCAAACCCCTTACTATCCCGCATGCGCCATCCTTCTGCGGCGGGACGTTTCTACCCCTCCGATCCCGATGACCTGCGCCTGTCCATCGAGTCCTGTTTCAGGCACCCCTTGGGCCCCGGTATGCCCGTCGGGTCCGGCGGTGGGCGTTCGATACGGGCCGCCATGGTCCCGCACGCGGGTTACATGGCATCCGGCATGAACGCCGCCAACGTGTACGCATCCATACTCTCCGACGGCTTGCCGGCGACGTACGTGGTGATAGGTCCGGACCATCACGGCATGGCCGACGGGACCGTCCTGTGTTCCGAGCCGTTCTCGACCCCGCTGGGTACCTGTCATGTGGACACCGGGCTCCTGGGGGAGCTCTCGCGGTATTTCCCGGACCGTTCCGACGCCCACTCCCTGGAGCATTCTGTGGAGGTCCAGATCCCGTTCATCCAGTCCATCGATCCGGATCCCCGCATCGTCCCGATAATGATGGGCGACCAGTCCCCGGCTGCCGCCAGGGAGCTCGCGGACATCCTCCGCGAGGTGTGCGAGGGCAGGGACGTCGTCGTGGTGGCGTCCACGGACATGTCCCATTACGTCCCGAAACCCGTCGCATGGGACAGGGACCGTGCCGTGTTGGACAGGATCCTCGACATGGATGCCGACGGCATGTACAGGGTGGTCCGCGACCGCCGTGTGTCCATGTGCGGATACGGGCCGGTTGCGGTGGCGATGTGGTTCTGCGACGACGGGTCCGCGGAGCTACTGAGGTATTCGGATTCGTTCGACTCCCTCGGTTACGATCCGGGCTCCGTTGTGGGGTACGCATCCGTCCTGTTCCGCTGACGTCCGTTCCGCATCATCCTACGATACGTTCTTATCCGGACTGTCTGATTTTGTGTCATGACCGAAAACGACAAGTTCTGTACCAAGTGCGGTCAGAACATCTCGGCGTCCGTGCGCTTCTGTCCCTCATGCGGTGCCCGCGTGCAGGGGCCCACCGATGAGGAGATCTCCGCGGAGAAGGGGGCCTTCGTGCAGGCGATGGCCGGACGTCTCAAACTGGCATCCGTGATGATGATCGTGTACTCCGTACCGTTCCTCATCCTGGGGGTCTACTGTCTCGCGGATGCGTCGGGCCTCGCAGCGGGGGTCTTCAACGAACCCGCGTTCGCGGAGGCCATCGACTACTACGGGCTCACCCAGGCGGAGGTCGCGGACCTGTTCGGATCCGTCGGCATCCTCTACATCCTCTCATCCGTCTTCGGACTCGCATCCGCTTTCCTGTGCTACAAGAGGAGGATGTACTGGGTCGCGCTCATCGCATGCATCCTCTCGTTCCTCACCGGTGTCGCAGGGTTCTTCGCGCTGTTCATGGGCCTGCTCGCATTCTGGATGATCCTCGGTGGAAGGTTCGCATTCGAGGAGTATGCGGAAGAACTCGATCGGGAGTTCGAGAAACTAAAATTCTGAATGAGGAGGGGGCCGGTCCCCCTCCGTTTATCCCCGCTCAGATACGCTTCAGGTACCTCAGGTTCGGCTCGTAGACGAGGCCCTTGTCCATCAGGATGTTGGAGATCTCCTCGAGCTCGATGCTGCTTATGCCTTCGGCCTCGGCACGCCTCTCCAGTTCGTCCCTGGGGGCGCCCTTGCCGTCCGTGTCGAGTTCCTCGAGCATGTTCAGGATAACATCCTCCATCTGACCGTAGTTGGCGGGCCCACCGTTGGTGCCGGGTTCCAGGTCGATCTCGTCCGGTTCGTCGGACAGGTCCTCGGGGAATCCCAGGTCGATGTCGCGTTCCGGCATCAGCATCCTCAGTGCGCTCTGGATCGTTTTGAGGTAGAGTGCGGAGTCCGGCATCTGACCGTAGTTGTCCAAAGCGTAGAGCAGTCCGTTGGCCTCGGCCTGGGTCATACCCATCGCCAGGAGGTCGGCCTCGACCGCATCGGGCATGCCGAGGACGGTCTTCGCGTTCTTCAGCCTCCTCCAGGTGCTCTTGGCGGTCTCCAGGATCCACTCGTTGCGTACGGCCTCGTCGACCCTGACGATGTGCTCCGGGCGGACCGAGACGAACACCCTCTGGTCGTCGGTGGTGTAGGTCCTGACCCTGCCCACGGCGGCGACGAAGCAGGGGATCTCGATGTCCGCCATCGCGGCCGATGCCTCGGGCTGGTACCTGCCCACGTTGACGTAGAAGCTCCCGGTGACGTCCTGGATCCTCGCCTTCCACATGGGCTCGTCCTCGCCTCCGATGTTCTCCTTCTCCGTCATCACACCGGCGATGAGGACCCTGTTCACCTTCGCACCCAGCGGGGTTACGACGTACGACGGGCTCTTCTCCTCGGTGGCCTTGATCTCGAGCGAGGAGCTGTTGAGCTCCGTCGCGAAGACCCTCCACGCGGTCTCCCTGGGGTTCATATGGACGCCTCCACCTCGTCGAGGAGCTTGGCCGCCTCGGATTCGACGTCCACCTCCACGCGGGACGCCCCCTTCACGATCATGCTGGGTCCGAAGTTGTCGCTCATGACGTTACCCGTGACCCTGACCCTCTTCATGAGGACCTTCGATGCCATCTCCCTCGCGACCACGCCCTCGCCCTGGGCCATGGCGAGTCCCTCCGCGGCCTTCATGGTGATCCCTGTGAGGGCCTCGGTGTCTGCACGGTTGATGATCGCCCCGAGGGCGCCGGTGCCGTCGTCTATGACCACCTTGAGCCTGAGGTCGGGTGTGCCCTCGACCTGTCCGTGGGCGGTGCACACGCCGTTGAGTATCGAGCGGTTGCAGTGGGGGCATCTCTTGATCAGTCCGCTGCCGGCCTTCATGTCCACTATGAGCCCCTCCACGCAGATGTCGAGTCCGCCACCGATCCTGGTGATCTCGTCCACGGTCTTCCTGCTGCTGTCGGCGTTCACGACCTCGAACACGGAGTCGACGCGGCTGACCTCGCAGCGGTCGCCCATGTTCAGCTGGGGGATCCCCCTCCAGGCGCGGATGTACGCGTTCTTGATGCAGAGCGTCTCGCCCTCCCTCAGGGAGAAGTCGTTCCATGCGGAGTACTGTATCTTGCCGGTGTCGTCGGCTATGATCCCCGAGTACACGGTCTTGGGTTCGCCCCTGACCATGACGTTGCGGGCCTCGGTGGACAGTATGCGTCCGGTGACGGTGACGTTGCCCATGCCCTCCTTGATGCTGCCGATCTTGCATTCCGAGCTGGACATGGATATGCTGCGTTCCGGGAGGTCCATGGTCACGCCGGCGGCGGCCTCGACGCGTCCGCGGTTGCCCAGGTTGATCTGGACCTTCTCGTTCCAAAGTTTGCAGTAGCAGTTCCTGAAGTTGTACACCGAGCCCTTGTCCAGGACGGTCACACCGGGCTCCCATATGGTGAAAGAGGCCGTTCCGGTCTCGTCCCCGAGGATACCCGATATGATGGTCTTGTTGAGTCCCTTGACGGTTATGTCCTTGTTCTCGACGTAGACCACCTTCGCCACGATGTCCACGTTCTGTTCGGATCCGGCCAGTTCGCCAATCTTCTTCACGACGCTGGAGGCGGTCACGAAGGAGCTGCTGTCCGTTCCGCCGTACTTCCTGATGATCCCCCTCTTCGCCGCATCGATCCCGACATGGTAGTCGTTGAGGTACCTGTTGACCTCCGTGATGAGCTGCTCCTCGTCGATCTTGTTTCCGAGCACCCTTTTCATTTCCTCGATATGGGGTGTTAGTTCTGACATTTCCACTCTAATCGACCTCCCGTAGAAGACAACGGGCGATGGGTGTGGCACCTATATAACTGGGCACTCGGGGTCGTCGAAAGTGGGCCCCGGACGGAAACGGTGTCCAGATGGCACCAAGGTTTATAATCACAAACGCAATCCATCTACATGGTTCCCAAGAGCAGGATTGATGAAATCCTCGACGGCTACGATCTCGAGGATCTGACGATAGCCACCCTCTGTTCCCATTCGTCGCTCCAGATTTTCCACGGTGCGAGGAAGATGGGGTTCAAGACTCTCGGGTTGACCATATCCCACAGCACGAAGTACTACGACGCATTCCCCCTCGCGAAGCCCGACGAGATCATCAAATACCAGGACTTCGACGAGATGGAGGAGCGCATCGGGGAGCTCCACGACAAGAACACCATCCTCATCCCCCACGGGTCCTTCGTGGAGTACATGGGTTCCCGCCGCTTCTCCGATTACGAGGTCCCCTCGTACGGCAACCGTGCGGTGCTCAACTGGGAATCCGACAGGGACAAGCAGAGGCAGTGGATCACGTCCGCCGGCGTCCCTATGCCCAGACTTATCACCGATGCCAGGGAGATCGACGAACCGGTCATGGTCAAGTACCACGGTGCCAAGG
>JAZODL010000158.1:0-16648 GCA_045596945.1 Candidatus Methanomethylophilaceae archaeon
TTTGTCGGGCGCGGAGGGAGGACCCGCGCGGAGGTCCGCAGGTACCTCATGGACGCCGCAGGCGTCCAGGTGGTGTCCGAGGGCGAGCTGGACGTCACGGACGGCGTCGTCTACGAGGGGATCAGGTCCGCCGTCGGGGAGGCGACCCCCAGGACGGAGGTCCCGGTGTGGTCCGCGGGCCCCCTCCCGACCCTCTGCGCCGGCGACGGCACGAGGGCGACCGTGGTTTTCCGCGACGCCTGCGCCGATCCCGTGTCCACGGTGGTCCGCATCACCGTGCCCATGGGCGGCACCACGGTCCACGTGGCGGACCTCGTCCCCGCTCCGGGGACGCACTACGTCACCGTATCCGACATCGTCCCGCAGCTCGGATGCCTCTACACCGTGGTCCAGACGTCCCGCGACGGCTCGGTCACCGAATCCGAGACCCGCCCCCTGAGGATGGTGATGGGATGAGGTTCGTCCACATCTCCGACCTGCACATAGGCAAGAGGCTCAGGGAGGCCTCCCTGGAGGCCGACCAGGAGCACATCCTCCGCAGCATAGCGGACATCGCCACGGGGGTCTCCGCCGACGCCGTCCTCATCGCGGGGGACGTCTACGACACCTCGACCCCCAACGTGGACGCGGTCCGCATGCTGGACCGCTTCCTCACCGACCTGACCGACAGGGGCCTCGAGGTCTTCCTGATCAGCGGCAACCACGACTCCCCGGAGAGGCTGGGGTTCGGCAGCCGCATGATGGAGCGCGGGCACCTGTTCGTGTCCGGCGTGTTCTCCGGGACCACCGACCGCCACACCGTGGTTCGCGGGGACGAGGAGGTGGACGTCCACCTACTGCCGTTCGTCAAGCCCGTCCACGTCCGCAGGCTCCACCCGGACGGGGACATCCAGTCCTACGATGACGCGGTCCGCGTCGCGCTGTCCGCATCGGACATCCGCGAGGGGGTCCCGTCCATCCTGGTGACGCACCAGTTCGTGGTCTCCGGAGGGGCGTCCCCCAGGCTGACCGAGTCCGAGACGATGCACGTCGGGGGCACCGAGGCCGTCGACGTCTCGAACTTCGACATGTTCGACTACGTGGCCCTGGGCCATATCCACAGCCCGCAGCGTGTGGGGAGGGACACCGTGCGCTACTGCGGGACCCCGCTGAAGTACTCCAAGTCGGAGGCCAAAGACGGGAAGTCCGTGACCGTGGTGGACGTCACCGCCGACGGCGTGGAGATCGCAACCGTCCCCCTGGTCCCGCTGAGGGACGTCAGGGTGGTGCGCGGACCCCTCGAGGGCCTCATCGCCGCCGGCAAGGACGATCCCGGGAGGGACGACCTGGTCTTCGCCGTGCTGGAGGACGACGCCATGGACGCGATGTCCAGGCTGAGGGAGGTCTACCCGAACCTGCTGTCGCTGGAGGTGCCCCGCAGGTCCCCCTCCGGGTCCGACGCGGATCCGTGGGATGCACCGGCGGCCGGGCCGCCGGACACGGAGGCCCTGTTCAGGGCGTTCTTCCTCTCCAGGACGGGCAGGGAGCCGTCGGAGACGCAGATGGACATCCTCAGGGAGTGCATGGAGGCGGTACGTTGAGACCCGTCATGCTGGTCATGTCCGCATTCGGACCCTATCCCGGGGAGGTAGACGTCGATTTCGAGAGGTTCGGCGAGGACGGGCTGTTCCTGGTCACAGGTGACACCGGTGCCGGGAAGACCACCGTGTTCACCGCGATGACGTTCGCCCTGTTCGGGAAGACCAACGACAACAGGACGGACAACCTGAGGAGCCAGTTCGCGTCCCCGACCACGGAGACGTTCGTGGAGCTGACGTTCACGCACGACGGCACCGACTACACCATCCGCAGGAACCCCGCCTACAGGCGCCCCAAGGCCAGGGGCAAGGGGGAGACCGAGGAGAAGGCGTCCGTGACCATGTCCTACGGGGACACGGTCCTGACAAGGTCCACCGAGGTCTCCGAGGCCGTGACCCGCATACTCGGGGTGGACTACAACCAGTGGAAGCAGATCGCGATGCTCGCACAGGGGGAGTTCAGGAGGCTGCTGGATTCCAAGACGGACGAGCGCTCCGCGATATTCAGGAGGCTGTTCTCGACGGAGGGTATCCGCAACCTGCAGGAGGAGCTCCGCAGGAGGGGTGCGGCGGTGAAGGCCGGGTACGAGGCCGCGCGCAAGGACGTGGTGGCGGCGATGGCCGGGCTGGAACTGCCGGAGGACAGCCCCTACCGCGGCGACGTGGAGTCCCGCAGGGAGTCCGCGGAGTACGCCCCGGAGGTGCTGGACGCCATGCTGCTGCAGAACGCCCTCGATGCGGGATCGGTATCGGACATCTCCGGGCGCATCGCCGCATGCGATTCGGAGGCCGAGGTCGTGGTCAGGGGGATCGCGGAGGGCACAGCCCTCAACGCCGACCTGGATTCGCTGGACGGGGAGAGGCGGAGGGCCGCCGAGCTCGAGGGCATGTCCGGGCAGATCGAGGCGATGACCGCGGAGCTGGCATCCATCAGGGAGGTGGTCTCCCGTGTGAAGGTCCCCATCTCCAGGTTGGACGACCTGGGCGGGCAGATGACCGCCCTGTCCGGGAAGCTAGAGTACGCGCGCGCACGTCTGGACGGTGCGGTCTCGTCGGCGGATGCCGCACGCACCAGGCTCGCCGCCGCTGAGGAACGTGCGGCGGGACTCGGGGCGATGGACCTCAGGTTGGACGAGATCGGACGCGCTCTGGCGGCCATGGACCGTGTCGACGACCTCAGGGCGCATCTGGACGCCCTGTCCGCCGACCGCAGTGCCCTGGAGGCGGAGATGGAGGGCCTGTCCGCCGACAGGTCCGCCCTCGACGCCGAGGTGGTCTCGCACAGGAGGTTCCTGTCGGAGAACGAGGACGCCCCGGCGGAGTACGAGAGGCGCATGGCAGAGATCTCCCGCATCGGACGCGACCTCGCATCCGTGGGGGAGGCCCGTTCCGCGCTGGCGTCGTACCGTGACGCGATGCGCTCCGCATCCGCGGAGGCGGAGCGCTCAGAGGTGCTGCGCGATGTGGTGGGGGATCTGCGTGCGAGGTACGCCGAGGGGGAGGAGGCGTTCCGCATGGCCGGGGCCGCCGCCCTCGCCGGCGGACTGGCGGACGGAGTCCCGTGTCCCGTCTGCGGTTCCGTCCACCACCCCGATCCGGCCAGGGCCCCGCCGGCCGTCCCGACCAGGGGGGAGCTGGATGCACTGCTGGTGTCCGTGACGGACGCCCAGGGGGATGTGGAGCGCTCCGAACGCGAGCACGCGTCCCTCCTGTCCAGGGCGGAGACCGTCCTGGAGGGCTGCCGCGGGGTGCTGTCGGCACTGGGTGCCGACGCCGACGGGGACGCATCGGAGCTGGAGGCTACCGTTTCGGACCTGGAGCGCAGCCTCCGCGGGGACATGGAGGCCAACAGGGCCATCGCGGAATCCCTCGCATCGGTGGCCGGCAGGATCCAGGAGGTGTCCCGCGGGTTCGCCGAGCTCGACGCCAGGTCGGAGGCCATCGACGGACGCATCCGCACGGTCGGGGAGAGGCTGTCCGCGGTGGAGCTGGAGTCCGCGACCGTGGGGGAACGCATATCCGTCCTCTCCGCGGACGCGGGGGGACTCCCGAGGACGGAGCTGGAGGGGGAGATGCGTTCCCTGCGCACGGACCGCGACGCGGTGGCGAAGGAACTGGACGATGCCCGCAGCGCATCCTCCGCGGCCGAGGGGGAGCTCATCGAGTGCGGAACCCTGGTCAGGACGCTGTCCGAGAACCTGGAGGCCGTGAGGACGGACATCGCCAGTGGCACGGACGTCCTCGACAGGCACATGGCCGAGCTGGGGATGACCGAGGACGGGTGCAGGGATGTCCTCTCCCGCGAGTCCGAGGCGGACGGCATCGCCCGCACCCTGGAGGACCACGGGATGAGGGTGTCCGCCAACAGGGCGCTGATCCAGTCGCTGGAGGCCAGGACCGCCGGCAGGGAGAGGGTGGACATCGGTGAGCTGGAGGCCCGCAGGGACGGGATCGCCGCCGAGAGGGAGGCGCTCCACCAGCAGCTCCTGGCCGTGGAGTCCAGGATGGCCGCCAACTCCAGGGCGGTGGACGCCCTGAGGTCGGCATCCGAGAGGCTGGCGTCCCTGGGTGAGACGGTCTCGGAGACCGTGGAGATGGCGGAGGTCGTGTCAGGGGCCAAAGGGGACAGGATGTCCCTGGAGTCGTACGTGCAGGCCGCCCACCTGGCCACGGTCCTGGGTCACGCCAACAGGAGGTTCACGCGCATGTCGGGCGGACGCTACGAGATGGTGGTCCGCGAACAGCCGTCGGACAGGAGGGGTCAGCAGGGTCTCGACATAGACGTCCTGGACCACTACACGGGTAGGACGAGGGCCTCTGATACGCTGTCCGGGGGAGAGTCGTTCATGGCGGCCCTGTCCCTGGCGCTCGGACTGTCGGATGCCGTCCAGAGGATGAACGGGGGTATCCGCATAGACACGCTGTTCGTGGATGAGGGCTTCGGGTCGCTGGACCCCGAGGCGTTGTCGCAGGCGCTCTCCGCGCTCACGCAGCTGAGCGGGGGCAGGTGCCTGGTGGGCATAATCTCGCACGTGGAGGCCCTCAAGGAGAGGATCGACAGGAGGATAGTGGTCAGGAAGCGCGGGAACGGCTCGGAGGGCAGCACGATAGAGCTGGAGGTCTGATCTCCGGGCACCCCGCCCGTTCGGGCGGGGTGATTCCCGTGGGTCGCGGTGGCGTCCCGATGACACATCCGGCTATCTGTATCCCGGATCCCCGCGACCCACGAAAAGGCAACATCTCATGGTTCGTCATCCGCACGCCTCCTCGACCTGGAGTCCAGGATCCCGGCGATCTCCGCCACGACCCTTTCCCTCTCCTTCTTGAGCTCGCACTCCCACACGATCACTGTCGTCCACCCCATGGACTCCATGGCCTCCATGTTCCTGCGGTCCCTCTCGACGTTCTTGGAGAACTTGTCCTCCCAGAACCCCCTGTTGTGCTTCGGGAGGGGTAGGTCGCACCTGGGGCACCTGTGCCAGAAGCACCCGTTCACGTAGATCGCGACCCTCCTCCCCGGGTAGCATACGTCCGGTCTCCCCGGCACCTTCCACTGCAGCCTGTACCCGGGGTAGCCGGCCTCCCTGAGCGCCATGCGGAGGGTCATCTCGGGTTTGGTGTCCTTCCTGCGGTTCCCCTTCATGGACTTCACGGTGTGCTCGTTGAGCGGAGGGCAATCGGGCTTCACGTGGTGCCGGATGGGGTTCCGGGGATAAACCGATCCCTCCCCGGGTTCCGGGTCGCACGCTCCGAAACGTTGAATACCGTGCCGTCGTACGTATCCTCAGAAGGTGTCAGATGCCCAGTGGATTCGACAACGACATGTATCTCAGGACCCAGTCCGAGCACATCAGGTACCGCATGGAGCAGTTCGGCGGGAAGCTCTACCTGGAGTTCGGCGGGAAGCTGTTCGACGACTACCATGCGTCGCGCGTGCTCCCCGGTTTCAAGCCGGACAGCAAGATCTCCATGCTGATGGAGTTCGGCAACCAGGCCGAGGCCATAGTCGTCATCAACTCCGAGGACATCGTCAGGAACAAGATCCGCAAGGACATCGGCATAGGCTACGATTCGGAGGTCTTCAGACTCGTCGACTCCTTCGCGGACAGGGGCATATCCGTCTGCGGACTGGTCATGACGCAGTACACGGGTCAGTCCGCCGCGGACCAGTTCCAGAGGAAGGCCGAGGCCATGGGCCTCCGCGTCTACAGGCACTACCCCATAGAGGGATACCCCTCCAACATCCCGCTCATAGCCAGTGACGAGGGTTACGGCCGCAACGAGTACGTCGAGACCACGAAGCCCCTGGTGATCGTGACCGCCCCGGGTCCCGGTAGCGGGAAGATGGCGGTCTGTCTCTCGCAGCTGTACCACGAGAACAGGCGCGGCGTGTCATCCGGGTACTCCAAGTTCGAGACGTTCCCCGTGTGGAACCTACCCCTGTCGCATCCGGTCAACATCGCGTACGAGGCCGCCACGGCGGACCTCAGCGACAGCAACATGATCGACCCGTTCCACCTGGAGGCCTACGGTGTCACCACGGTGAACTACAACAGGGACGTGGAGGTGTTCCCCGTCCTGAACGCGATCCTGGAGGGGATCTACGGGGATTCCCCGTACAGGTCCCCCACGGACATGGGCGTCAACATGGCCGGTAGCTGCATCGTGGACGATGCGGAGGTGCGCAGGGCGGCCAACAACGAGATCATCCGCCGCCACTTCGCCATGATGAGGGACCGCAAGGAGGGTAGGGTGGACCAGGAGGCGCTCTTCAAGACGGAGGTCCTGATGAAGAGGGCCGGGATCGGCGTCGAGGACCGCAGGGTCGTGTCCGTGGTCAGGGAGCAGATGTCCCTGTCGGAGAGGCCCGTGGTCGCGGCGGAGATGCCCTGCGGGAAGATCGTGATGGGCAAGGCCTCGCCGCTCCTCACGGCCTCGTCCGCGATGATACTCAACGCCCTCAAGACCCTGGCCAGGATAGACGACTCCGTGCTCCTGATCTCGCCCGAGGTCATCAGGTCCATGCAGAGGCTCAAGGTGGACTATCTGGGCAACAGGAACCCGCGCCTCCACATAGACGAGATGCTGGTCGCACTCTCCATAGCGGCCAACGACGACGAGGTCGTGGAGAGGGCGTTCGCCAAGCTCCCCGAGCTCAGGGGATGCGACGTCCACTCGTCGGTCATAATATCGCAGGTCGACGAGGTCCTGTACAAGAAGCTGGGCATGTACGTCTCCAGCGAACCGGAGTACCAGACCAAGTGCTTCTTCCACGGGAACTGAGGCCACGGTCTTCCGTGGGCCCCGTTCCCATTTTTCACTCGGTTCCACAGTACTTGTACTGAGTATGAGTATAAGTATGAGTATAAGTACAAGTCCAAGCTTCGGAGAGGGGATTTCCATTGATACCTGTTGATTTCAAGAGGATGGTGAGGGAGAAGGTGGTGGAGGGTGAACGCCTCGAGTTCAAGCGCGGGTGGAATCCGGAACCAATACTCCATACGATAGTGGCGTTCGCCAACGACATAGACAACCTCGGCGGAGGGTACATACTCATAGGTGTGGAGGAATCCGAGGGAATGCCCTTGGGCGATGTGGTCGGTATCGACAGGTCCTCGGTGGACAGGATCAACAAGGATCTGTCGAACCTGTGCAATCAGATCGAACCCCGCTACATCCCTGAGACGGACACATTCGACCACGAGGGGAAGACGGTGATGGTCATATGGGCGCCCGGAGGTTCAGCCCGTCCATACAAATGCCCGAACTCACTGTCCAAGAGGAACGAATCCAAGTCGTACTACATCCGCAGGATGGGCAGTACCATAAGGGCATCTCCGACCGAGAAGCGCGAGTTGTTCGAGGTGTCCAACGACACGCCGTTCGACGACAGATGCAACGACAGGGCGGTGATGTCCGACATAAAACCATCCCTCGTGGAGAACTACCTGTCGACCGTCGGCAGCGACCTCATGAGGCTCGTGTACGGTCTCCCCATCGGAGAGGTGGCGGACCGCATGCACATATCTGGGGGGCCACCCGAGAACAGGCGTCCCCTGAACGTGGGTCTGATGTTCTTCAACGACCGTCCCGATGATTTCTTCAGGGAGGCACGCATCGATGTGGTGATAAAACCGGACCCGACCGGCGAGGGGATGAAGGAGAAGATCTTCAGAGGTCCCCTGGACAGGCAACTCCGTGATTCCCTGATGTACATCGGGAACATAGTCGTGGAGGAGAGGGTGAGCAAACACGAGGACCGTGCCGAAGCCACCCGCATATTCAATTATCCGATGCAGGCGGTGGAGGAGGCGATCTCCAACGCGGCGTACCATAAGAGTTACCAGATACCCGAACCGATCACGGTCGTGATAATGCCCGACAGGATGGAGATCACCAGTGCCCCTGGGCCGGACAGATCCATCACGGATGAGGATCTTGGGAACCGTCGGCTCGTGAGCCGGAGGTACAGGAACAGGAGGATAGGGGACTACCTCAGGGAAATGGGCCTCGCCGAGGGTAGGAACACCGGCGTCCCCACGATGGTGGCATCCATGGTCTCCAACGGTTCTGACCTGCCCGTATTCAAGACGGATGCCGAACGTACGTACCTCACCGTGGTCCTGCCGATCCACGGTTCGTTCCTGCGGGACACGGTCCCCCATCCGGTCACGGGAACCGGTCGCCGCACCAGGGCCGAGATAATAACGGAGGTACTCGGACTCCTCTCCCGCAACGGTGAGATGTCCATAAGGGAGATATCCGATGCGATGGGATACAAGTCCCCTCCGACATCCTTGAAGTCCGCGGTGAGCACCCTGATATCGGAGGGTTCACTGGAGTACACTGACCGCGAGAGGAACAGCCCCAAGCAGAAGATCCGTCTCGCAGGCAGGTAAATCCCGCATCACAGGTCCAGCAGGTCGAAGTCGAAGTCCAGCCTGTCGCGGACGAACGCCTTCCTCAGCAGCGTGTCCGGGACGAACCTGTCGTACTTCCCCAGGCGTATCCTGTCGTTGTCCCGGACCAGGTCCGTGTCTCCTCCGCGGGACAGGCGGTGGTCCACGCCCCTCAGGAGCTCCTCCAGTGACAGGTCGGTCGTCACGTCGATCAGGTACGGCTGGAACCCGTAGACGGAGTCCACGCCTTCAACGTCCCTCACCGCCCTCCGGAGGGTGTCGAACTGCACCGTCCCCAGCCAGGGGTGTATCCTGAAGCCCCTCTCCGTGGGTGCGAACGTCTCCAGCATGCCGTTGCCGCGGGCGAAGGCCCTGCAGACACGGAGCCTGTTCGATGCGGCGGCGTCCAGGTACGGGTACTCCGTGTCCGACTCCAGGACGTCCCTCATCCTGCGCATCACCAATGTGTGCGTCCCCGGCGTGCCGGACCTCCACGGCGTGAACGCGCTGCCGTCGGACTCCACGACCTCCACGGTGTTGTCGGAGGGCCTCGTCCTGACGACCTCCCACACGTGTCCCGCCAGCTGCACTGTCTCGCCGACCTCGGGCATCTCCTGGATCGAACCGATGGTCCTGTCGCCGTTCACCACGTCTATCTCCCTCCTCACCCTGAACACGGAGCAGAAGTAAATAAAAAACACGGTCCTCTCCCCCCTGTCGCCGATGAGGAGCGTCCCGTCGGACATCCTCTCGAGCTGCCCCTCGGACACCATGTGCCTGAGGAGGGTCCTGTAATCGTCCTCGTCCACGTCCCTGAAGGGGTACAGCGACAGCACGTCGGACACCAGCCTGCCGAACCTCGCGCCGGTGCCGGACTTGAGGTACTCCATGGTCTGGTGGTACAGCAGGCCGTAGGGCAGGGACGGCACCGACGGGGGCTCGGTCCACCCCTCGCCGACGGCGAGCTCGGTCATCGCGACCGCCTTGACGAGCGACATGTCGACGCCCTGGACGGTGGACCAGGGGTCCGTCTCGTCCTCGTTGCACATGATGGTCATGCTGCGGTCGCCTCCGCGCCTACCGGACCTGCCCAGCCTCTGGACCAGTCCGGAGCATGTGAGCGGGGCCTCGATCTGGACCACGCGGTCCAGGCCCCCTATGTCCATGCCCAGCTCCAGCGTGACGGTGGCGACCACCGTGGTCTTCCTGGAGGGGTCGCGCACGGAGTCCTCGGCTGCCTTCCTGAACTCGCGGGATATGCTCCCGTGGTGCACGTGGATGTCCTCGGTGCCGTGGTACCTCTCCGCCACCTTCCTCAGGGACCTCCCGACGGTCTCGGCGTCGGACCTGCTGTTCACGAACACTATCGAGTCGCGTCCCGCCACCTCGGAGTACAGGCCCTTGTAGTAGCGTGTGATCGCCCTCTTCCTCTCCGTGTCGTCCCCCTCCGGGTCCGGGGCCGGGAAGTGGTTGTGCCTGATGGTGACGCCCTGTCCCCGTGGGGAGGCGTCGGTGATGACGGTCGTGTGCCTGCCGGTGTCGGCCGATAGCCATGCCGCGGCGGCCCCCGTGTCAGGGACGGTCGCGGACAGACCTATCCTGCGCGGGTCGCAGCGCGCCATGACCTCCATCCTCTGGAGGCAGCACAGCAGCTGCAGTCCCCTCTCCGAGTCCATGAACGCGTGGACCTCGTCCACCACCACGAAGCGCAGCCCCCCGAAGAGACGGGGAACCTCCTCCGGACGGTCGGACAGGATGTTCTCCAGGGACTCCGGTGTGATCTGCAGTATGCCCTGCGGGTCCCCCAGGACCCTCTCGCGGATCCCCTGGCCGATGTCCCCGTGCCATCCGGTTATCGCGACGCCCGACTCCCTCAGGATGGGCTCGAGCCTCTGGAACTGGTCGTCGATCAGGGCCTTGAGGGGTCCGATGTAAAGGGCGCCTATGCCCTCAGAGGGGTGGTTGTACAGGGATGTGATGACAGGGAAGAGCGCCGCCTCGGTCTTCCCGCTGGATGTGCCGGACGCCACGAGGATGTGGTCGTCGCACGAGGAGAACGTGTCGAAGGTGCGGACCTGGACGTCGCGGAACGAGGTCCACCTGCTGTTGTGGATGTGCTCCCTGAGGAACCAGGGCATCCCGGAGAGGTGGTCGCTCATATCTCGAGGTCCTCGATGATGTCGTCGTCGGGGTCGATGTCGGCCGCCACGGTGCGACCGGAGACCATGTCGGAGAACCTGGCGTCCGGGTTCTGGTGGAGCGTGTCCAGCAGGCTGATCAGGTCCCTGGTGATCTCCCTCGGCGTGATCATCGCCGATGATATGGAACCCTCCATGACGGTCCTGAGGTACGTCTCCAGCATGGCGTCGTCTATGCCGGACCCGTAACCGTACCTCTGCTCGTGGAGGTCCCTGATGGTCCTGAGCAGGACGAAGACCTCCTCGTCGGTGAGGGGCCTCAGGTTGATGACGGGCCCCAGGTAGTTGTCGTACCCGTTCTCGTAGCGTCCGGTCACCAGTCTGGACCTGAGGGCCTCGTAGCTGTGCAGGCCCCTGTTGTGGTCCTCGATGAACTCGGGGGTGCCGCACACGTACATGGACAGGTGCGAGGCCTTCCCCTGCATGATGTCGTTGAACATGGTCAGCAGGCGCTCGTAGTTGTTGTTCCTCGAGGCCTTGCTCTGGAGCTTGTACAGGACGACACCCTCGTCTATGAAGACGACGAGTCCCTTGTACCCCATCCTCACGGACAGCTCCGCCCAGAGCTTGATGAAGTCGTACCAGTTGGAGTCGTCCACGAGTGTCCCAGAGCCCAGGTTCCTGCGGGCGTCGAGCTTGTGCTCCGACTCGCCCTTCAGCCATCTGAGGGCGTATATGTCGTCGACCCCCGCCCTCTGGTCGCGGACGTACGTGGTCACGGCACCCATGAAGTCCTGGTGGTGCTGCATGTTGGACATGTCCGAGGATGCGGAGCGCATCTCGCGCAGGATGTCCTCCGTCCTGACCTCCGACGGGTCGCCGTCCCCGGCGAGGGATGCCGCGAAGTCGGCCGCCCAGGTCTGGAGCAGGGGCTCCATGGCCCCGCCGTCGGGTCTCGCCCGGGTGGCCATGTTCTTCACGAGCTCCCTGTAGGTGTTCAGACCCTCCCTCTTGGATCCGGTCAGCCTGCGGTTGACCGCCAGGTCGGCATCCATGACCACGAACCCGCGGTCCATGGCGTAGTTGCGGACCATCTGCGTCATGAAGCTCTTCCCGTTGCCGAAGCGGCCCGAGATGAACCTGAACGCACCCCCGCCCTCGGCGGTGTCCTCGAGGTCGTTGACGAACGTCTCCGTCTCCCTCTTCCTTCCGACCGCTATGTACTCGAGTCCCCTGCGGGGGACTACTCCCGACGAGAGGGCGTTCATCATGGTGACCAGCGTCCTCCTCGGCACCTTGTCCGTCATAAACCAAGCACCCTCCCTATGTCATCCGCGTAGTCCTCCACGACCTCCCCGTCCTCCACGACTGTGTCCCCGACGGTGTCGAGCGCGACGGTGTTGATGGAGTCCTCCACCCTCGGTGCAACGGTGCCCGCCCTTTTGAGAATTGCCCCCGTGTCCCCTCCGAGGACGAGGGTGCGTAGATACTCCGTACACACATCCGATAGTCCGGAGGCGAATCCCAACCAGGGGTCCCCGGGGACCGTCGGCGGTGCAGGTTCGGCGGGAGCGGCCTCCGCGGGTCCGGCGGCGGTCGTCCCCCCGGGCGCCTCCTCCTCGGATCCATCATCGACCCTCATCATGCCGGTCACCTCGCGGAGGGCCTCCTGGGCCTCCTCCACGGCCCTCCTGTCCAGTCTGACCTCCCTCCTGACCGTGGTGCGCGGTCTCAGCGGGTCCCCGGCGAACCAGGCGTCGGTCTCGGACTCGATGAACCCGGAGCAGTCCATGGAGAACGCCTTGACCCTCCTATTCTGGATGCGCTTGCCGCGCTTGCGGCGGACGGCGACGATGACGCCCTTGACGATGGAGTTGAGCTCGCGGGGGAACGTGTGGTTGGACGTGAAGTCCGGCACCTCGAAGGTGTACTGCCTGCCCTTCCGGGCCTCACCGTAGTACTTCAGACGGTTGAACAGGGGCATCCTGACCTGGCGCCACCTGACCCTGCAGTACGACATGATGTCGTCACCACCGGCGACCAGGTGCTTCTCCACGTGTGCGAGGACGTTCGCCGTGATCCCGGCGCAGTCGCGGTCGAAGTCCGCCGCCATGGTCTTCTCGTGGAGTCCCGACAGGGAGATGAAGGACTCCGGGTCCAGGGTCCCCCTCCCCTCGAGCATGGCGCCCGTGGCCATGTTCACGGACACGTCGCTGCGGACCAGGGACGGGTCGACGTCGTCGATCCCGTGCAGGACGGCGTACTCGAGGTACGTGGACCTGATCAGGGGGTGCCAGTCGTCATCCGACTCGTACACGCGGCCCATGTCCCCGATGCTGCGGAGTGTCTCCCTGGGGTCACCCTCGGAGTTGATCAGCTCGCACAGGTACAGCCACACGTACCCGGTGTCCGTGTCCGGGTACCTGCCGCTGCGCACCGCGCTCCTCCAACCGAGGTAGAACGCACGCTGGTCGTCGTCGAAGGAGCGGTAGTCCGGGTTGACGAAGCCGGACGGCGTGTAGGGCACGTCCGAGTCGCCGACCGTGTCGCGGTTCTGCTCCATATCGGTCCTGAGGGACCTGCTGACCATCCTGGACCTGGACTCCAGGTCCGTGATCATCCTGCCGTTCACATCACCCGGGACGTCCGGGTTGGAGAACGGGTCCTCCACCCCGAACACGTCCCTGCCCATCTCCACCAGCATCCTCTCGCGGGAGGACATCGCGGTCCTATCCGTCCCGCGCCTCGGTTTTGGTCCGCGGACATCGTCCCCGCGACCGTCGAGGATGTCCTGCAGCGCACGGTCCACGACCCTCCTCATGTTGTTGTCGAACGCGGACGGGGCGGAGGGACCCCTTACGTCCCTCAGTTTGAACAGCACCTTCTCGGAGTACCTGATGAGCCCCCTCATGAACGTCTCGAACCCGTCGTTCACCAGGTCCAGGAAGGACACCGACCACTCGGCGTCGTCCCCGTGGTACTCCAGTCCCCTGAAGAGCCTGTGGTCCGTGCGCTTCGGTTTCCCGTAGGTCTCCGCGATGCCCTTCCCGGTCATGCGGGTCAGCTCCCTGTCGATGCGGAGCAGCGACAGGTTGACCAGTTCCGACAGCGCATCGGTGTCGTCGTAGTACAGCTCGGGTGTCCCCGCGAGGCGGACCGCCAGGTCCAGCTCGATCCTGTCCGGAGGGGATGCCATGATCTCGGACAGGGTCATGCGGTACCTCTCGTCCCATCCCCATATCCATATGCGGGGCATGTCCATCCCGTCCGCGATGGCGATGTCCAGTATCGTGGACCTGACCGCCTCGCGCATGGGGACGTACCCGCACTCCCTGTTCATCAGCATGAGCTCGGCCATCGCCGAGTCGTGGTCGCGTTCCAGGTTGGCTATCTCGCAGAGGCGGATCCACACGTAGCCGTTGTCCGTGTGCAGGCACTCGCCCTCCGCCAATCTGGATCTCCAGTGGAAGTAGTAGTTGCGCTGCTCGTCGTCCAGTATGCGGTAGTCCGGGGTGCGGTATCCGCTGGGGACGTAGTCGCACGGCTCCCCCCTCCTCCCGGAGTGGAGGAACATGTCCTCGAGGAACCCCGGTCCGGGCCTGTACTCCAGATCCCCTCCCAGATTCGTGTGACCACCCCCTCCCGAGACCGGTTCAGAACATGCACCCGCTGATGCACCTGCCGATCTCGGTTATGTCGCAGCTGCCGCTGAACTCGAACCTGAGCTTACCGATGCCGCTGTAGTACACCTCGAGCTCGGAATCGAGGTCCAGGTGCCCCGCGGTCTCTATGGAGAACACGGAGATCCCCTTATAGGACATCGATGTGATGTCCTGCTTCTTCCCGGTCAGACCCTGCAGGTTGACCGCGATGAACCTCCTGTCCGTGAACGTGATGTAGTCGCGGACGCCCTTGTAGGTGCCGACGATCTCCTCGCCGGGCACCAGGAGTGACAGGACCTTGTCCCCCACGTCCCCGTTGCCGACCTTCCTGAGCTTCACGTACTCCCCGTTCTTGAAGTCTATCATATGCACAACATCCCGGCCCTTTGGCCGATGGGGTGTATGGGTCCCATCGTTCTTTAGCGGTTCGATGGGGATGAGGTGGAGAAGTGGATGTTGGAGCGGATCTCGTCGACCGTGATGACGTTGCATATCGCCTCCACGTTTCCGATGTGGGACTCCACGGTGGATGCGACACCTCCGGACAGAATGTACGGCCGGAGGTCGTGGTCGAAGACCCCGAAGTAGGTGGACAGGACGCAGAACCTGGCGACGAGTCCGGCCAGGACGACACCGTCGCAGCCCG
The DNA here is from genome assembly GCA_045596945.1 of Candidatus Methanomethylophilaceae archaeon. GTDB lineage: Archaea > Thermoplasmatota > Thermoplasmata > Methanomassiliicoccales > Methanomethylophilaceae > Methanoprimaticola. The sequence continues at coordinate 14,923 of JAZODL010000158.1, forward strand.
TGTCCGCCAGGACGCGGTCCAGGTCGGTGTCGCGGAAGGAGTTCATGTATCTCTTGTGCACGATGCGGTCCCCCTCGACGGGGCCGACGAGTCCGTCGATGAGGTCGTCCGGTCTCTCCACGCCCTCGGTCCCGTGGCCGTCCCCGTCGAAGTACACGTAGACGATCGGGTTGCCCGTGTCCCTGAAGAGCCGGATGGTCTCGTTGAGGGTGTCGAGCTTCCCGTACATGGAGCACTTGAGCTCCTATGACACCTCTGTGAACTTGTTCTGGACGTCGACGACGACCAGGGCGAGCCTCCTATCCTTGAAATCCACGTCCCTCACGGTACCCTCGGGCACCCGTGCGGTACCCTGCATATCAATCTTGTCAGGATTGGACGCGGAGTGGTCGGTAATTACGTCCCGGATGGGAAGGGACGACGGGGAGGGCCCCCGCCGCCGGTGTGTTTCAGAAGAGTCCGAAGATCCTCTCGGAGTAGTCCAGGACGTCGTCCATGGGCATGCCGGCGATGAGGACGGCCTGTGCGTACATGATCTCCGCCATGGACCCCGCCCTGTCGGGGTCGTCGATGCGGGCCGCCTTGAGCGCGTCGAACGCGGGGTGGTCCGCGTTGATCTCGAGCACCCTCCTCGCCCTGACATCCTCGGGGCCGCCGGGTATGCTGGAGAAGTACCTCTCCATCTCCAGGGACACGTCGCCCACGGTGCTGAGGCACACGGCGTGGGTCTTCAGCACGCGGGAGAGCCTGACGGACTCCACGCGGTCGCCCAGGACCTCCTTGACGAAGTCCAGGACGTCCCTCTCGCTCTCCTCCCTCGCATCCGAGTCCCTCCTCTCCTCGTCGCTCTCGAGGCCGAGGTCGTTGCCTGAGATGTCGCAGAACTGCTTCCCGTCGTACTCCCTGAGGGTCCTGACGGCGAACTCGTCCACGTCCTCGACCAGACCCAGGATGTCGTAGCCCCTGTCCCTGACCTGCTCGGCCTGGGGGAGCTGCCTCGCCCTCGCGATGCTCTCGGCGGACGCGTAGTATATCCTGTCCTGTCCTTCGGGCATCGCGTCGACGTACTCCCTGAGGGTGATCTTGGCACCCTTCTCGAAGGAGTCGAAGAGGACCAGGTCCCTGAGGGTCTCGGCCTTCGCCCCGAACCCGTCGACGATGCCGTACTTGAGCTGTGTGCCGAAGTTGGAGTGGAACTCCTCGTACGACTCCCTGTCCTCGGACAGCAGGCGGGCGAGCTCGTTCCTGATCTTCTTCTCCAGGTTGTTCCTGATGGTTGTGAGCTGGCGGTCGTGCTGCAGGATCTCCCTGGAGATGTTCAGGGAGAGGTCGGGGGAGTCGACGACACCCCTGACGAACCTGAAGCAGTCGGGGAGTAGGTCCTTGCACTTGTCCATGATCATGACGCCGGATGAGTAGAGCTGGAGCCCGGGCTCGAAGTCCCTGCTGTAGAAGTTGTAGGGGGCGACCTTGGGGATGAACAGCATCGCCCTGTAGCTGACGGCACCCTCCGCGTTGACCCTGATGATGGCGACGGGGTCCTCGTAGTCGCGGAACTTCTCCCTGTAGAACGCCCTGCAGTCGTCGTCCGAGACCTCGTCCCTCGGGCGCTGCCAGATGGGGACCATGCTGTTGACGACGGTGTCCTCGGTGCGGGTGACCCACTCCCTCTTGGGGTTGCCCTCCTCGTCGGTCTCCCCCGTCTCCTCCATGGAACCCCTCTCGA
>JAZODL010000159.1:0-2071 GCA_045596945.1 Candidatus Methanomethylophilaceae archaeon
ACATGAGGCGCGGCATGTTCAACATCCGCCTCTACGACAACGAGGAGACCAACCACATCACCGGGTCCCTCGCCTCCAGGTTCGGGATGAGGACCCTGGAGAACCTCTTCCCCACCGGGACGACCGAGACCGTCAGGTGGCTCGACGAGGTCGCCGGGATCCTCGACATGGGTGCGGAGGCCGAGGCCGCTAAGGCCAGGATGGCGGATGAGAGGGAGTCGGCGCTAGCGACGTACGGTCACCACTTCGCCGGCAGACGCGCGGTCGTGTGCTGCCGCGACCCCACCAACCTGGACTGGATGTGCGAGCTCATGGGCGAACTGGGCGTGGATGTCACGGTCGCGTACCTGGACCCGGTGCTCGTCACCGAGGAGAGGGTGCACCACCAGAGCGAGAGGGAGGTCGTCCTCAACTCGTCCATGAACGTGGTCAGGGAGACCTGTGCCGCAGAGCACCCCGACTTCGTCATCTCCGACTACCGCATAACCGACCTGCCGGTCCCGTGCATCCTCGTCGACAAGTCCAAGCTCAACGTGTTCCGCTACGCCAACTCGATCAGGATGCTGTGGCTGCAGATGATGGCCCCGCCCACCGCCGGATGGACGGAGGTGGTGGCATGATCCTCCCCGACGGTTTCACCGGATCCGTCCTGGCTGCGGAGAGCGTGGCCGACATGAGGGTCCTGCTGAACGGACCCGCGGGATGCCGCAACAGGTACATGGTCCTGGTCCGCCAGCTCTTCCCCCGCGGGGAGGACGACGAGAGGTACGCCCTGCCGTACTTCAAGGGCCAGGCGCGCGTCCCCTGCACGTACATCGACGAGGACGACTTCATCAACGGGGGCGGCGGCAAGGTCGCCGACGCCCTGATGGTCATCAAATCCGTGTGCGACGACACCGTCGTGATCATAGACACCCCCGGATCCGCACTCATCGGGGACGACCACGGCAAGGCCGTCTCGGATGCGGGTATGGAGGGCAGGGCGTTCGCATTGGGAGGGACCATGATATCCCTCGGGTTCGCCGAGAGCTACGACTCGACCCTGAGGCGCATAGTCGAGTGCATCCGCCCCGGAAGACTGGAGACGGTGCCCCGCACCGTCAACATAGTCGGATACCCGATGACGGACAACGACTGGAGGCACGGCCTCGCCCATCTCCGCGAACTGCTCGGGGCGATGGGGTTGACCGTGACCGCCGCGATAGGCGCGGGTGCGTCCACGGACGACATACGCGCATCCGTGAGCGCGGAGGCCAACGTGGTCGTGTACCCCGAGTACGCCCGTGAACTCACGGGGTACATGGAATCCGAGTACGGTGTCAGGCCCATAGTGTCCCCCGCCGGGGCACCCGTGGGACTCCACGGCACGGAGGCGTGGATCCGCACCATCGCCGACGCGCTTGGCGTCGACCCGTCCGGGGCGCTCGCCATGTGCTCCGCCGCACGCGGGGCGATCAGGGACGCGATCCTCAGCGACAGGTCCCGCATCAAACAGCTCCAGGGGATGTCGTTCGGTGTGGACGGCATACCGTCCCTGGTGTACCCGCTGACGGTGTGGCTCCACGACCACCTCGGGATGGTCCCCGCGTCCGTGATGCTGAACCCGTGCGGCGACGACCGGTGCCGCGTGTCGCTGGAGGGGTACCTGTCCGACCTCGGACTCGGAACCGTCATCGGCGACCCGCTCCCCGACTACTGCGACGTGGTGCTCACCAACGGCCAGGACGCCCTGCACCTGCAGGAGAACCGCAGGTGCGGCGTGGGGATCGATGTGGCGTTCCCGTCGACCAGGGAGATCGTGCTGCTCCCCAGGCCGACCATCGGCATACCGGGTTCGCTCATGATCGTCGAGGAGATCCTCAACAGCATGTGGTGAACATGCCTGTCCGGGGCTGTGCCCCGGACCGCAAACCCATCCACAATCCGGATAAAACAGTGGAAGAGGGTTCGGGACGGTCCCCTCGGGGACCGCCCGGCTCAGTCCGTGACACCGCGTACGGGTTCCTTCAGGACGTTGCGGACGATCGTGTCCCTCTCCATCCTGTCCACCACGCGGTTGTCGCTGGAGACA
>JAZODL010000160.1:0-9325 GCA_045596945.1 Candidatus Methanomethylophilaceae archaeon
CACGAGCTTTCCGTTCTCCCTGTCCTTGTACTTCTCGAGGGTCGCGACGGGGATCTTCGCGATGTGCTTTCCGTAGAAGCTGATGTCGTCCTCACTGAGGCCGAGGGATGCCGCGACCTCCTTGATGGGTTTGACTGTCGCTGACTCGGCTATTTCGATGTCGGTCATCATGGAACGTACCTACGCTGATGAGGTTATAAACCCTACCATCGGGGCAAGGGAAAACCTTAACCACCTGTTCCACCTTCTAATCCGAAAACGGAGAGGGGGCTGAATCGCACCGTCGGATGACGGCACGGCCGCAACACTCCGGACGAGGTCTCCCCATGCATCATCTTTATATATTCGACTTGGAGGGGACCCTTTTCAGATCGGAGTTCGTAAACGATTCCGAACCGTTCAGCTGGGATTCGTGGAAGGTCCTCGAGAGACCGTTCCCGGACACCGTGGAGACCCTCACCCTGCTCAGGGACGGGGGCAACGCGATCTGCATCGCCACGAACGCGTCCGGCGTCCACACCAGGGAGCTCCTGGCCTCCCACGGCATCCTGGGGCTCTTCGACGCCGTCGTCGGCCGCGAGGACGTCCCGCGCGGCAAACCGGACCCCGCGATGCTGGGGATGTGCATGGGGCTCACGGGGTACGCTCCCGTGGACACCGTCTTCATCGGCGACTCCCCCTCGGACATGCAGGCCGCAGCCTCAGCGGGCACCCGTTTCCTCCTGATCGACCGCGAGGGGTCGACCGACCCGCCCTATGGGGAACGCATACAAACCCTCCGCGATGTGCCCTGTTTCGATTTTAAAGCTACTCGAAATTAATTTAGGGGTAGCTAAACTTAAATATGTTTAAGCGTTCCTAAACCCCATGAGTTCAAGTGCTGTGCATGAAACCGATTGCTGCGGAGACTGCAGCAACTGCATCAAATGCAGTGACAAGGGGGAACATGCCCCCGGGGTTCCGATTTCCCTGGCCAGGGTCGGAGAACGGGGCACTGTCGTCAGGATTTCCGGAAGGGATGAGACCAAGAGGTTCCTGGCGGGACTCGGATTCACAACGGGTTCACCGGTATCCGTCGTGAGCCACGCGAACGGGAGCGTCATCCTCGAGATGAGGGGCTCCAGGATCGCCGTAGACAGGCACATGGCGTCCAAGATACTGTTCCACCCGGAGGGTTGATAGGATGAAGACTTTGAAGGAAGTCGAGTGCGGCAAGACGACAAGGGTCGTCAAGCTGCACGGGGAGGGTGCCGTGAGGAGGCACATCATGGACATGGGTATCACGAAGGGTTGTGAGATCTACGTCCGCAGGGTGGCCCCCCTCGGAGACCCCATCGAGATCACAGTAAGGGGCTACGAGCTCAGCCTCAGGAAGGCCGAGGCGGAGATGGTAGAGGTCGAATGAGCCTCTGACACCCCTGTATTTTGGGATCCGGAGCCACTGCGTCAGCGTGAGCCATGGACCCCGGGAGAACGATAAAATGGAACTTAGAATCGCTTTGGCGGGCAACCCGAACTGCGGCAAGACAACCATGTTCAACAAACTGACCGGATCGTCCCAGCGCGTCGGGAACTGGCCCGGGGTCACCATCGACAGGAAGAGCGGCAGGATCAAGGGCACGGACGCCGAACTCATCGACCTGCCCGGGATCTACTCCCTCTCCCCGTACTCACCCGAGGAGATAGTTTCCAGGAACTACCTCATCGACGAGAGGCCCGATGCAGTGATCAACATAGTGGATGCGACCAACCTCGAGAGGAACCTGTTCCTCACGCTCCAGATCCTCGACACGGGGATCCCCACGGTCGTCGCCCTCAACATGATGGACACCGTCGAGAAACTCGGCGACAAGATCGATGTCAGGAAGCTCTCCGAGGGACTCGGATGCCCCGTCGTCCCCGTCTCCGCGCTCAAGGGCGACGGAGTGGACGAACTCGTCAAGAAGGCCGTGGATGTAGCCGGCAACAAGAGGGTGCCCACACCCGTGAGGTTCGACCACAGGATCGAGGATGTCATATCCCACACCGAGAACGCCATCAGGGGCAACGTCCCCGACGAACTCATAAGATGGTACGCGGTCAAGATCCTCGAGAACGACGAGTGCGTCCTCGGACAGCATCCCGAGGTCAGGTCCTCCGTGTCCGGCCCCATCTCCGAGCTCGAGGAGGAATACGACGACGACAGCGATGCCGTCATCGCCGATGCCAGGTACGGAACAATCGCGCATATCGTGTCCTCCAGCGTCACCAAGGCCAGGAGGGACGAGAAGGGATCCCTCTCCGACAGGATCGACCGCGTGGTCACGCACAGGATCCTCGGACTGCCCATATTCATCTGCATCATAGGTGCGCTGTTCCTCGCCATCATCGGTTACGGGGACGTCACCGGTATCGGGACTTACTTCACCGACATGCTCAACGGCTACATCGGCGACAGCCTCATGCCCGCGGCGGAGGAGTGGTGCGCCGAGAACGGCGTCAGCGACGTCCTCACCGGCCTGCTGGTCAACGGGATCATAGGCGGTGTCGGGGCTGTCATAGGGTTCCTGCCCCAGATGCTAGTCCTCTTCGTCGCGCTCTGCATCCTCGAGGACGTCGGTTACATGGCGAGGGTCGCCTTCGTCATGGACCGCATCTTCAGGTACTTCGGACTCTCCGGCAAGTCCTTCATCCCCGTCCTCGTCGGAATCGGATGCGGGATCCCCGGCATCATGGCCTCCAGGACCATCGAGAGCGAGAGGGACAGGCGCATCACCGCCATGACCGTCACTTTCATGCCCTGCGGTGCCAAGCTGCCCGTCATCGCCATGATCGCCGGAGCCCTCTTCGGCGGCAACGGTATGGTCGCGCTGTTCTCCTACGTGCTCGGAATCGTCTGCGTGCTCATATCCGGTATCATCCTCAAGAAGCTCAGGAGCCTCTCGGGAACCCCCGCGCCGTTCATCATGGAGCTTCCCCCCTACCACATGCCCAGCTGGATAAACGTCCTCAAGGGGACCATCGACAGGGGATGGGCCTTCGTCAAGAAGGCGGGAACCATCATCCTGCTCTCCTGTGTGGTCCTCTGGTTCCTCATGTCCTTCAACACCAGCTTCGAGTTCATCGGAACCGATGCGACGTCCGACTCCATCCTCCAGGTCATCGGAGAGGCGATCTGCTTCGTCTTCCAGCCCCTCGGATGGGGAGACGAGTGGCAGCTCACCGTCGGAACGCTCACCGGACTCATCGCCAAGGAGAACATCGTCGGAACCTTCGGCGACCTCTACGGGATCGAGGCCGGAGAGAACGGGGAGGGCCTCGAGGCCGTCCTCGCAGCCGCACTCACACCCGCCGCAGGTCTCGGCTTCCTCGCCTTCAACCTGATCTGCGCCCCCTGCTTCGCCGCCATCGGTGCGATGCACAGGGAGCTCGGAACCTGGAGGGCCACCGGTGTCGCGGTACTGTACCAGTGCCTGCTGGCATACGGTGTCGGGATGATCGTCTACGCCGTCGGCAGCATCGTCGCCGGAACCGGGATCCACATCGGCAGCATCGTCGCGGCCGTCGCGATCCTCGCGGTCCTGGTGTACCTGCTCGTGGCGAAGGACCCCTTCCGCCAGCTCGGTGACAGGGAGGCCGCGGCCTGATGTACGGGGACCTGCTCGTCGGCGGACTCATCGTCCTCCTGCTGGCACTTGCCGTGGCGACCATCGTCAGGGACAGGCGCAACGGCGGGGGGTGCTGCGGATGCAGCGGTTGCAACGCATGCAAATCGTGCGGCGACAGCGGCGACGACCGGAACGGATGTCCGAAGAGCAGCATCCCCGGCAACTGCGAGAACTGCGGTCGCTGCAAGAAGGGAGAATGACTCAACCGGGAGGGTCCCGCCCCTCCCCCAAACCTCTTCACTTCTCACACCCGGATGCCCGGACGCCTCCGCGGTACATGTCCGCGGTTAGGTTAGAATACATGGAGGCCGATACGGCCCCCATGAAGTACAGATGCACCATGTGCGGTTACATCTACGACGAGGAGAAGGAGGGCGTCGCATTCGCCGACCTCCCCGATGACTGGATCTGCCCCGTTTGCGGGGAGCCCAAGTCCGAGTTCGTCGCCGTCGAGTGACTCACGAACCGTCTATCCTGACGAACTGGGTGTTCTGCCTGCGGCGGATGTCCTGCACGATCTGCTGTGCCATGGTGTTCCCCGCGGCGGCCGCCCTTCCCAGGAACTCGAAACCCCTTCCGGCATCCTTCTCCGTCCCCAGACCCTCCATGTACATCCTGCCGACCATGAATAGCGCGTCGCCGTCCCCGGTCTCCGCGACCTCGGAGTAGAGGTCGAAGGCACGGTCCAGGTCCTTCTCCACGCCCTCGCCCTCGTAGTACATCGTGGCGAGGTTGAACTTCGCGGGGGCGAAACCGTTGGACGCCGCCTGGTCGTACCACTGGGCGGCCATGACCGCACCGCCGGGCACGACGCCCTCGGCGGTCAGGGAGGCCATCTTGAACTGGGATTCCGGGACACCTGCCATGGCGGAGATGCGGAACATCCTGACGGCCTCGTCCATGTCCCTGCCCGTGCCGACACCCTCGGCGCACATGTAGCCGACCTTGAACATCGACAGCGGGTCGCCCGCGTCGGCGGCCCTCCTGTACCACCCGTAGGCGGCGACGGGGTCCTGGGCGGTGCCGTAGCCGTACATGTATATACCGGCGATCTCGGGGAACGCCTCGGGCATGCCCGCCTCGGCCGCACGCTCGAACCACATCTTCGCACCCTCGGGATCCTCGGGGGTGCCGTAGGCCCCGGTGCACACCGAACCCAGCCTGAACATGGACGGGGGATGGCCGGCCTCCGCGGCCACGGTGTAGAGCTCCACCGCCCCGGCGACGTCCTGCGGGACCCCCACGCCGTTGAGCATCATCTCGGCGAGGCCGAAGTACCCGTTGGGCGAGCCGGCCTCCGCCGCCTGCCTGAACAACTCCGCCGACCTGGCGGGATCGGTGCCGTAAGACTGAACTGCCTGCTCACAAAGTTCCATTGGGTCCTGCATGGGTACCCGCATCCGCCCCATGGCACTTATAACCAAGGTTCAAGAACCATGACGGCCATCCACGACCATGGAGAAGAGACCGCTCGTGACAACGATGGTCGTGTTCGCCGCACTGCTAATGGTCATGTCCTTCGCGATAGTGGCGTTCCCGCAGCACATCGAGGTCCTCGCACTGGTGTCCGCGGTCGTGGCGGTGGCGGCGATAGCCGTCCTCGTCATCATGTTCATCAGGCTCCGCCGTTCACTGTGAGCCCCGCGGACACCACAAACCACCTTCCCCCGATTCTACGAAAAGCGTAATCCACCCGTGTGCACGACCTCGGGTTCCATCTCGGAACGGGTGTCTGCGGATTTCGTAGAACGTGTCCCCGCATGGTCCCCACCTGTGCAGGCATCCAGGGTAATACGATTTTCGTAGGGCAGTATTATCTATTAAATACGCGCAAAACGTTGCACGTGCGATGGGATATGAAGGTTGGAATTGACCTCGGGACAACATACTCTGCAGTCGCAAGATACGACAGAAACACGAACAAACCCATGATCCTCCCGAACTCGTTCGGGAAGGAGATCACACCCTCGGTCATATGCTTCCTAGATGACGGGGACATCCTCGTCGGCGAGGACGCGAAGGACATGCAGTCCAACGGTACCGGGGTCAACGCGGCCGCCTTCAAACGCAACATGGGAGACGGATCCATCGCCGTGAGCTTCAACGGCAAGGACTACACGTCGGAGGATCTCTCCGCGATGCTTCTCCAGCACCTCATCGCCGACGCCGAGAAGGCCGCCGGCGAGAAGATCACGGAGGCCGTCATCACGGTCCCCGCATACTTCAACGACTTCCAGAGAACCGCCACGATCCGCGCCGGAGAGGCATGCGGCGTGAAGGTCCCCAAGATCATCAACGAGCCCACCGCGGCGGCGATCTCCTACGGTTACAAGCACGCCTCCGACAAGACGGTCATGGTCTACGACCTCGGAGGCGGGACTTTCGACGTCACCATCGTCAGGATCAGCAAGGGCAACATCGAGGTCATCGGAACCGAGGGCAACCACATCCTCGGGGGCAAGGACTGGGACGCGGCCATCGTCAAGTACGTCTGCGACCAGTTCATCGACGAGTTCGACGTGGACCCCAGGGACGACCTCCCCACCAAGAACGAGCTCGTCGTCGCAGCGGAGGGCTACAAGAAGACCCTGTCCATTGCCGAGAGCGTCACGATCCCCCTCAACTACGACGGCTACAGCGCCAAGTACACCCTCACCAGGGCGGAGTTCGAATCCATGACGGAGCACCTCCTCTGCGCGACCAAGGACGTCTGCTCCGACCTCATCGACTCGCTCAACATGTCCTGGACCGACATCGACGAGATCCTCCTCGTCGGCGGTTCCACCAGGATGCCGTCCGTCGCCAGGTTCCTGAAGGACCTCACCGGACGCGACGTCGTCGCACACGGCGACACCGACCTGGCCGTCGCCAAGGGTGCGGCCATCACCGCGGAGCTCTACTGCAGCACCGCCACCGGACTCAGGGCCGTCCAGATCGCGGACGTCACCGCGCACAGCCTCGGCGTCCTCTCGGTCAGCCAGGATGGTACGAAGTTCGTCAACGAGATCATGATCAAGAGGAACTCCAAGGTCCCCTCCACCGTCCGGAGGCAGTTCACCGTCAAGAAGGGCAACGTCACGGACAAGATAGAGGTGTTCACCCTCCAGGGCGAATCCAGGATGCCCCTCGACTGCAACGTCCTCGCCAAGGTCGTCATCTCCGGATTCTACAACAGGGGCCAGGGCGTGATCATCGACATCGAGTACAACTACGACGAGAACGGGGTCGTCAACATCACCGCCTACCAGGACGGGGAGCCCCTCAGCGTCGTGGCGGAACCCGTCCCCGACGACATCAGGTGGATGGGCGGGAGCCCCAAGGACAGGCCCAGCGACGAGACCATCCTGAAGAACATCGCCATCTGCGTGGACCTCTCCAGGAGCATGGAGGGCGACCCGATCGAGGCCGCCAAGGAGTCCATCCGCGACTTCGTCCACACCCTCGCCAGCAAGGACACCAAGTTCGCGCTCATCGGATTCGGTGACAAGATCAAGGTCGTGCAGGAGCTCACCTCCGACTCCCAGGCCATCCTCGGATCCATCGACGACCTCAAGGTCAAGATGGTCGGAAGGGGGACCGACGCCAGCCCCCTCGACACCGCCAGGCTCATGCTGTCCTCCGCTGCCGGAATCGGCATCATCGTCGTCCTGACCGACGGAATCTGGGGCAAGAGGGATGCCGCGGTGGAGCAGGCGATGGGATGCAGGTCGGACAACATCACGATCATAGCGGTCGGTCTCGGCGAGGCCGACACATCGTTCCTCAGGCAGATCGCCACCGTCGACGCGGGAGCCCTCTTCACGACCATCGACAGGCTCGGTGACACCTTCGGAACCATCGCCACCGCGATCTCCTCCGGAAACATGGGACTCAGGACCCAGGAATGATCCAAGAGGACACCACATGGCGGACAAGAGACTGAACTACTGTCAGCTCCTCGGGCTCAACCCGTTCAAGGAGGAGACCTACACCATCGAGGCCATCCTCAAGAAACTGGAGACCAAGAAGGGCAAGTGGGCCAACGACAGCAGGAACAAGCAGAACGACACGGAGCAGCGCTTCAAGGCCGAGAGGCTGGTGGAGTCGGCCCCGGACATCGAGCGTGTCATGAGGGACCCCATCCTCAGGAGGAAGGAGTTCATCGAGGGGCAGACCATCCTCAAGGGGAAGTCCCAGAAGCTCAGGCAGGACTGCATCGTGCTCGGGGACGGGACCTACCTCGTCCTCCCCGGAATCGCGGAGAACTACACCAAGAAGCTCCACTGGGAGGGTGTGACCAAGGCGGACGTGGTCAAACTGGCCGAGGTCAAGGAGGGTGCACCTCCGAAACCCGTCCATGACAAGGCGTTCAACGCATTCAACTCGTTGAGGACCGTGGATACGTACACACCCATCGAGCTGCTCAACACATTGATCGAGCACCCCAACCTGGAGATCGCCCTCGAACCACTCTCGGAGGGCAGTTCGTACTCCCAGATCAGGAACGCCTTCGAGATGTGTGACAAGAGGGTCAACAGCGTCAGGCCCGAGATCCTTCCCGAGCAGGACTCCTATATCCTCGCCCTCAGGTCGGTGAAACTTGTCCTCGCGGACCAGGACATGGAGGCGCTGCTCAAGTACGGTAGGACCTACAGGTCCATGGTGCCCGTGATGGAGACCATCGAGCAGGAGTACAACGGGCAGCAGCTGACCCGCAAGTACATAGACGAGCTGGTCGGGGTCCACATCAGCCGTGATTCGGATCCCGTCATGGCTATCGCGATACTGCAGTCCTTCTGCTACAAGAGGAAGATAGCCGCGAACTTCTCCAACACCGACAGCGTGATGCTCAGGTGTCCGGAGTGCGGCATGATGGTCCAGGGAGGACCCAACACCGTGTTCTGCCCCTGTTGCGGTAAGAACTTCAAGACCGTCTGTCCTGCGTGCAACACAGCACAGCAGTCCAACAACACGCTGTGCATCAAGTGCGGTTTCAACTTCAAGGAGGGACTCAACAGGGCCAAGGGCCTGGAGCTGAACTTCCGCATGAACATGCAGAAGGGTATGGTCTCCAGGGCGGAGAAGGACCTGGTCCAGCTCAAGGAGGTGTATTCCGGATACGCGGGCATGGCTGCACTTGAGATGCAGCTGTCCAAGGCCAAGAGCTCCATCTCCTCCCTCACCAAGATGATCGACGAGTCCTACAGTAGGAAGAAGTACTCCCATGTCAGGACCGTCACCGAGGAGATGATGAAGCAGTACCCCGAGGTACTCGAGGAGAACCCCACTCTGAAGCAGAAGTACGATGACGCCATAAACCACTACAACGCGGCCGAGTTGTACTGTCAGAAGGCCGCCGTCTCCGACCACAGGGACCAGAGGATGGCGATGTACGTCAGCGCCGTCGAGATATGTCCCGACCATCCGGTCGCCATGACGAAGCTCAGGGAGCACCCCCCGTCCGGTCCCGTCGATCCCGCGGTCAGGCTCATCAACGGTTCCCTGGCCATCAGGTTCGAGCCCCCGGAGGACAACACCGGGCTCACCTACTGCATCTACAGGAGCAGGGATTCCCTCCCTAACGTCACCGAGGACACCCGTCCCATGGTGGAGATCCCCACTTCCACCTACATGGACAAGACCATGGACCCCGGAGTGGAGTACTACTACTCCATCTACTCCAAGCGCTGGGGCATCCT
>JAZODL010000161.1:0-2582 GCA_045596945.1 Candidatus Methanomethylophilaceae archaeon
TCCTCCTCAAGGACCGTGGTGTGGAGAGGGTCAATGTCTACGACGTCACCAGGATGCACCCCTCCTACGTGGTCTCCGACGCGTTCAGGTTCACCAACATCGTCCTGGCGGCGCCCACGTACAACAACGGCCTCCACCCCACGATGGTAACCACCATCCACGCCATGGCGGACATGGCCGTCCAGGGCAGGAGGTACTCCCTCATCGCCAACGGCTCCTGGGCACCCAGGTCCGGCGAGATCATGGAGGGCATGATGTCGGAGCTCAAGGGCATGGAGAAGGTGGGCGACACCTTCACCGTCATGTCCGCGATGCACACCGACAGGCTCCCCGAGCTCGAGGCCCTGGCGGACGCCATCGTCGCGTCGCTTTGAACGAACCAACGGTGCGGGCGGGAGCCCGCACCCCGTATCCCCCCGCTGTGCGGCCGGAACCTGTAGTTACACGGATGCCCCGTCCGTCACCCCATGTGGTATCCGGAACGACGGACACAGGGCATTTTCCATGATATATGGGAATATTGATGATGTGAAATCATAAGAATCATAGATTTCATGATTATAACGAAACATCATCTGTTATATGTGATGTCAAGAATAGGAGGTCTACGGGCCCACAACAGCTGGACCCGTAGGAGGTTCAGGAATGGACAAAGATTCCAGACCCCGTATGGTCCCCAGGATCATCATGTGGTTGATCGACATTCTGATCGATCTCCTCTGATGATCAGGGGACAGAAACCTTGACCGTTTCGGTCCGGTTCCGTGCCCACCACGGAACCGTTAGGTTCATCGTCATATAGATGACGATTCGTCTATTTAAAACATATCCGATGTTGCGATTCGTCTGTACGGTCCCCATCAACACTCCGATCGACATCGACGGATGCGTCTCAGACTCCATCCGATGGATCGGATGTCGACACCTGGGTATCGTCATCGGGACTATCCTCCCGATCGCATCGTCACAACGACCCACTCCACCCCTTCGTGGTCACCATCCGGTGTTCTCCGAAGCGCATACCCCGGATTCGGGTCGGTATCCGTCAGATCCTTCCCGTCTACGGGGTCTCGCTTCCGACCTCCCGGATCCCACACGGGGACACCACGTCTCCGCTGAACGGTTCCTGTTGGATGTGCGGGCGCTCCCATCAAGGGCTCCGATCCATACAGGTATGCGGTACATCACCATGGGGGTGGATGTACCTCCGGTTCCGCACCACACGGTCGGAATCTGTAGTTACACAGACGCCTCACTCCCCTCCTTGTACGACATCTGGAATGACGGGCACGGGGTATTTTCCATGATAGTTTGGAAGATTCATAGTGTTTAATCATCTAAATCACGGATTTCATAATGATTACAAAACATCACTTATTATATGTGGTGTCAAAGATTGGGGGTCTACGGGCCCACGACAGTTGGACCCGTAGGAGGTTCAGGAATGGAGAAAGATTCCCGACCCCATGAAATCCTTAGGATCATCATGTGGTTGATCGACATCCTCGTCGATCTCCTCTGATGACCCTGAGGGTAAAACCTTGACCTTCATGGTCCGGTTCCGTGTTCGCATCACGGGACCGTTAGGTTTCATCGTCATATAGATGATGATTCGTCTATTTAAAACATAACCAGTACCACGACCCGATGCGGTATGATCCCATGATGGTCCGACAAACGTCGTGCGTCCATGGTCGGCTACGTTAGATATGTCCTGGACCCGGAACCGGAAGGCATGTTCCCGGCCTGGGACCGTCATCATATGATGCACGGACCAACGACAGATGGATCCTTAGGAGGTTGGAGGGTGGAGGAGGATCCCCGGCCTTCACGGTCCGGTCCCGTGTTACCGCCGCGGGACCGACAGGCCCCATAGTCATCCGCATGACGGTTCGTCCACCGATGCATATCGGATGACATCATGGGATTCGGTCGGTCACCCTCCGACAGGGACAACCCGTTAATACAACCCCGTCGATGACCGACCCATGGTAGCAGTCAAGGACATCACATCCAAGATCTCGCCCAAGATGATGATCACCGGTATCGCAACCGTGGCCATCGTCGCGGTGCTCCTGTTCACCTACCTCTACTTCTGAGATGGGTGGGAAAACGGCCATCCGCCGTCGACACGACGGCGAGGCCCTTACATCGGATCCGGGTGCTCACGCACCCTTCTTCTCGTCCTTCGCGACCGCGACCTTCTTCCTCTGACGGCCCCCTGTCTTCTTGAGCTTTCCCTGCTCCATCGCCCACTCGAAGCTCTTCTGCTCCGCGGGGGTTATCAGCACGCGGTCGCCCTTGGCGTACTTCCTGCCTGTGACCCAGTTGGTGAACGCGGACAGAACCCTGTACTCGTCGGCATCCATCACGACCTCCCTGACGTTGGGCCTGCCCCTCATCTCCGAGTAGGTCCCGGTGTGCATCCTCGCCGTCCCGTCGCGGACCTCCACGATCCTCGTGCACACGGTGTCCAGGAAGTACCTGTCGTGGGTCACGGTCAGTATGGTCCCGCCGTACTCGGTCAGGGCCTCCTCCACCGCGTGCTTCGACGGGATGTCGAGGTAGTTGGTCGGCTCGTC
>JAZODL010000162.1:0-5723 GCA_045596945.1 Candidatus Methanomethylophilaceae archaeon
CCCCGCAGGGAGACCCCCAAGGACGAACCCTGACCCCCTTGAGGAGGTGGTTCCCGCGGAAGCGGGGACCATCTCCGGGAACAATCCATTCTTCATCCGAAGATCAGACGATCAGGATGATGAAAACAGAGAATGGGAGGGGCCGGACCCCTCCCGGTTGAAAAGGGATCACTCGACCGGCACGGCGTCCGCCAGCTCCTTGTCGCACCTGCGGACGATCCACCAGACCGGCCTGGCCGCGGACATGCAGTCGTCCCCGGTGGAGTTCACCGCGAAGTAGGCCACATCGGAGAACAGCGACTCCGCGACCCTGACGAAATCCCCCTGGCCGTTGTCCCTCAGGTAGTCCCTGACGCCGTCGTCGGTCAGCGCGGGGCCCATGACGTCGTTCCTGGTCGCCACGATGGCGAAGGGCACCGACGACACCTTGCTCGGACTGGTCCCGTTGATCTGGGTGAACATGTAGTGGAAGGACTCGAACACCTCCATGGGCGTCGCGGTCCTGCCCTGACGCTTGAGCGCCACAGGGTCGAATGCGAAGACGATCCCGTCCGAGTAGGTGAAGTACTCCTCGAAGAGGATCTTGTCCTCCCTGGGCTCGAACTCCTGTCCGGACACGTCGTTGAAGATGATCTCCCTGTCCTGGAGGGCCCTGGACCTGATGAACAGGCACTCGGAGTCCATCTCGCCCGGAGGGGTCCTGGCGACCACGTCCTTGGCGGCGACGGCGTCCTTAGACACGCCGGGGCTGACGGCCTCGACCACGATGTCCCTGGTCCTGGCCATGGCGGTTATGGACTTGACAGCCGCGAGCATCATGGTGGTCTTCCCGGAACCCACCGCACCGACCATGGCGATGGATATGGGCATGGCCTCCCTGGTCTCGATGTCCGCGGAGCAGTAGGGGCACACGGTCCTGAGGGATCCCCTCTTCCCGCTGACGCAGGGGATGTCGTGGCCCTTGTTGCATGTGTGGTATTTGTATCCGTGCTCGTTGGGCACTGGGTACTCCAGCTCCAGTCCGCACTTGCACCTGACCTTCGGCCTGAGGAAGTTCCTCTTGCACTTGGGGCAGACCGCGTACTGGGTGACCCTGGTGTACTCCGCCTCCTCGCGCTTCGCCGCGGATTTGATCCTCATGCCGATGACGGCGCGTACGAGCAGGAACGGCACGATCAGCGCGACCGCCAGCAGGAGCGCCCACCAGACGTACAGCGGGAGCAGGATGACGGGTACGATGACCAGCACCCTGTGCTTCGCCATGCACGCCGGGAACAGTCCGAAGGGGGACGTGACGCATCTGACGAACGCCCTGGGCCTGTGGGTCCACAGGTACTCCGCGGGGTTGCCCCCGCCCTCCACGTCGAGGGCGGGCCTCGAGACCATCCCCAGCACGGGGATGATGAATCCGACCACGATCAGAAGGAGCTTGACATAGCGGGCGGTGTCGTCCGGCAGGGACATCAGCGATGTCAGCCACGATAACAGGGTGTCGTAGATCCCGCCGGTGGGGGTGCCGAGGTCGAATCCGAAGCCCTCGACAGGCAGGAACAGTACAAGGGATGCCGCGCCCGTGTCGAAGAGCCATATGAGGCTCATGACTAGGCAGAGCACGGCGTAGGTGAGTGCGATTCCGTAGACGACCCCCACGATCGTCCTGTTCATCCCGTTCATCGCGCGGTATAACGCGCACGTGTCCCTTAAAGTTAATCCGGGACGCTCAGGACGGACGCTCCTCGGTGCCGTCGGCGTAGCGTATGAACCTGCCGGCGTCCACGGGCTGGGCCTTGTCTATGACGTCCCAGTCCCAGTCCTTGAACTGGTCCGTCCTGATGTCCTGCATGGCCGCCCTGACCTCGTCGGTGCTGCCGAGGACGACGGGTCCGTAGGACTCCATCCTCTGGCCGATGGGCACGCCCTCCAGGACCCACAGGACGGTGGGTTCCGGACCGTTCACGATGCGGAGGTCCGCATCGGCGACGGCCTTGACCCTGCTCTCCCGGGGGACGTCCACCCCGTCGACGGTGTAGCCGTCGCCGGAGACGTTGTACAGGTTCCTGTTCGCCCTGTCGGAGGTGGCGTCCAACACGACCTCCGCACCAGGAGCCATGGAGACCCTGAGTATCCTCACCGCGTGCGAGGGCTCGTGGGTCCAGGACACCGGGCTCGGGGATGCCATCGCCGGGGACCCGCCGAACGACCCGCACAGCACCCTGACCTCGTACCCGTCGCCGGTTATGGACGGCACATCCTCCCTCCAGACGTCGTTGACGGCGCAGGGGCCGCCCTTCATCTCCAGCGGGAGGTTCACCATGATCTGCGTTATGTCGTTGGGGTTTCTGCCCTCCTGGTCCACCAGGGGGTACATCTCGTCGTGGGTGTACCTGGACGGTGCGCAGACCCACTGCACGTCGCCGAAACCGAACCTGCCCTGGTTCCCCAGGGAGTCGAAGTGGTCCACGTACCCGGTCTCGGGCAGGGTTACCGTTTCGTAGCCCCAGTGGGCGTGGGCGGGGAAACCGGGCACGACCTTGCCGTGGTACATCCTGAAACCCAGTCTCTTCTCGTAGTCGCGGCCCAGGTCCCTGCCGCGGATCTCCTCCAGCGGCGGTGCCAGCTGGGCGTTCCCGTGGGGGTAGTCGTCCTCGTGGTGGGATGCGAACGTGAAGGGGTCCTCGGTGTCCCAGTGCATGTTCAGCACCGTCCTCCTGATCACCGGTCCCCTGGGTTTCCTTCTGAAGAGGGCCATGACCGGGGCAGGGAGGGTCAGCGGATAAAGGCTCGCATGGGTGACCCGCGATGTTCGGAACTCCGGACCGTCCCGAAGGGGGTCGGTCCCGTGTATGGACGCGGCGGCGAACAGCGGCAGGCTGACGGTCCCGTCGGGTGCCGTCGAGACGTTCACCTCGGCCAGGACGATCCCCCTGTTCAAATGGGGGAACATGGACGCCTTGCATACCGAGGGGGCGTCGCGGCCCCTCCCGGATCCGACCTCCAGCACGGTCACGCCCGTCGGGTTCTCGAAGACGAAGTCCAGTCCCATCATCCCCGGACCGCTGCTCCTGAGGTACGATGCGGGTATGGTGCCGTTCTTCCCGAGACACTCCGCGACGACGTCCTCGGCCACCGCACCCATGTTGGTGGAGAGGTCCCCGGAGTGAACGGCCCTCATGGAACCGGGACCGTACATGTTCACCAGGGGTCCCGTGTCGGAGAGGCGGATCCTGAACCAGGTCGCGTTTCCCCCTGCCACGGGGTGGGAGTTCTGGGGACTCCGGCATACAGCACATGTTCCCGTAGCCGGCACCCTCGATCCAGAGGAGGTTGCCCATGTACCTCTCCGCCGACCTCCCGGACCCGTCACCCTCCACACGGGAGTACATGAACTCCTTGTCGGACTGCGACAGCTGAGGGGGCATGGACCGGAAGCAGTCGGGGCCCTGGTCCTGTCCGCACCCCTGTTGCACCTGTCCATGTAGGCCATCCATGTCTGTATTGCCCGGTCCCTGATCCTTCGGGGTTCCGTGTATCCCCCCGTGTCCATTGAGGACCTCATCACGGCCCCAGGCATCCCGCCGACGATCATGCAGTCCCCGAACAGCGATACGAACCTGGACTGTGTCGCTTCGTCGATGGTTTCCGTGTCGCGTATGCGTCCCCTGACATGGTCGGTAGTACCTTGGTCCACCTTCATGGCCCACAGCAACTCCTCGAAGTCCAGACCGTGCATGACGGGGCGCTACTCCGGTCCGACGATGGACGGGCGACAGGGGACACCGTTCCCGTTCCCGGGGAGGTCGGTCCCGGAGAGGGGCAGGATGCGATGAAGTCGGATCTCCGATCGGTCGCCAGGTACCTGGGCGCGGTGCGTGCACACGGACACTCCCGGATCCCGTCCAGGAATATCGGGGTGGAGCCCGGGACCAGGAGGTCGGGGTCCGTGTGGAGCGACAGGTCGCGTACGACGGTGTCCGGCTACAGGTTCCCGTCGAACACCCTGTGCACATCCCCGTCCCCGCCCAGGTCGAACTCCACCACGTTGTCGTAGTTCCTCACCGCGAAGCGCCTGATGGTGGATGTCCTGCCCACCTGCCTCGGCCCGCAGACCGGCAGGGGTTTGCGGTTGGGTCTCCCCTTCCATGAGATCAGTTCGTCGTACGCCTTCCTCCTGAGCATGGGTGTGAGTATTCGTAAACAAAGATACAATCGTAGTTTCGAAGCTGATGAGATGCAGCCGGCGGTGACCGGTCGGGACGTCCCGCCCGCTCCCGCATGCTCCACACCCTGTACGAGTCCCTGTCGGATTCCCCGAGCGTCGGATGCATCCTATCATATCCCCGCAACGCGAGACGCGTCCCATGCAATGCTCAGTGCGTTCCGGTCTGGGGACGGCGGTCATGCTGCCGCTGTTCGTCCTGATGTGTCTCGTGATCGGATTCGGATCCGGCATGCTGGCCGACACTACGGGGGGCTACGCCTCCCTGGAGATGCCGCCGCTGTCGCCTCCGGGTTGGCTGTTCCCAGTGGCATGGGGTGTCCTCTACTGCCTGATGGGCGTGTCCCTGTGGCTGGTGTACCGCGCCGGCGGACAGGTGAACTACTACGTCCTCTTCGTGGCGCAGCTCGTCCTCAACGTCGTATGGGTGCCCCTCTTCTTCGGCGAGGGGATGATGGTGGCGGCCCTCGCGGACCTGGTGGCCCTCTGGGTCGTGGTCCTCGCGATGGTCTCCATGGTCTGGGGTACCGAGCGCAACGCCGCGTACCTTCTGATCCCGTACCTGTGCTGGCTGACCTTCGCGGGTTACCTGACGGTCGGGGCGATAATGCTGAATTGAACGAGAATACCCGGCCGGGGTCCTTCCGACCCCGGCATCCGGGTGATTAATCCGTTTCAGAGGAGGAACGACGGTCGGGATGCGGTGTTGGTGGTACGATGATGGCACCGGACCGTCTAATGGTTGGATGATATAGCCAATATATTATGGATTCGGTTGTTGGATGTGTTGGCGCATATCCTCCATCTGAAACCCCGTATAGACGACGGGCAACATCGGAATCGTGCCCCTCCCCGTCACCTTCGTAGTAGGGTCGGGGACATCTCCGGAACGTCCGTGGACAGGTTGGATGGATGGATGAAGTATCCAAATAAATAACCTTTAAATATTATTGTTCAAAAGCTATAGAATCGTATTTTTCTGTTAAAATGGATAGGAATCCTGTCCCGATCCCGATGGTCCGGAAGGGGCCGCGGGTCTTTGGAACAACCGTTGAGTGACGATACGTACCGATGTATGTAGAATAATCGGTCGATATGCGAGGATGTACGACCAACCGTGGATCCGAATGTAATGTGCGTGATGTTGGAGTATTATGCTCAAATGGACCGTAAAAAGATAGTTTTATATATCGAACTCGGAATGTGAATGGGGCTGGATGATAGTTTTAAATATAATGAAAATTGAAAATCTCTCAAATGTAGTAAGTATTAAATATGAATCAGCGAGATGTCATATCTGCAGGGAAGCCGTACCGGGTGTACGGCGAGAATCCTTCCATAATTCCCTGTGTAAGGAGGAATAGAAAATGGCAAACGACGCAATTCTTGCAGACCTGAAAAAGGCAGTCGAGACCTGGGACATCAAACTGGCCCAGTCCGCAACCCAGGCAGCTATCGACGCAAAGATGCCCATCTCCGAGATCATCGGAGAGGGACTCGGAAAGGG
>JAZODL010000163.1:0-14668 GCA_045596945.1 Candidatus Methanomethylophilaceae archaeon
CGACTTGCGCCAAGATATACATCAAGAGGGAGGACCTAAACCACACCGGTGCCCACAAGATCAACAACGTCATCGGGCAGTGCCTCCTCGCCAAGAGGATGGGCAAGACCCGTGTGATCGCCGAGACCGGTGCGGGCCAGCACGGTGTCGCCACAGCCACCATGGCCGCCTTCCTCGGACTCGAATGCGAGGTCTACATGGGTGCGGAGGACGTGGAGAGGCAGCTCCTCAACGTGTACAGGATGGAGCTCCTCGGCGCCAAGGTGCACCCCGTCACATCCGGTTCCGCGGTCCTCAAGGACGCGGTCAACGCCACCCTCAGGGAGTGGTCCGAGCGCATCTCCGACACCCACTACGTCATCGGCTCCGTCGTCGGACCCCACCCCTTCCCCCAGATGGTCTGCGACTTCCAGAGCGTCATCGGTCGCGAGATCAGGCAGCAGATCATGGAGGCCGAGGGACGTCTCCCCGATTACCTCGTCGCATGCGTCGGCGGCGGTTCCAACGCGATGGGCATGTTCCACGACTTCGTGGACGACGAGGGCGTCGCCCTCATAGGATGCGAGGCCGCAGGCAAGGGTGTGGACACAGACCTCCACGCCGCGACCGTCTGCAAGGGCTCCACAGGGGTGTTCCACGGCATGAAGACCCTGTTCTGCCAGGACAGGTACGGCCAGATCGCCCCCGTGTACTCGATCTCCGCCGGACTCGACTACCCCGGCATCGGCCCCCAGCACGCCTACCTCAAGGCCATCGACCGCGCCGAGTACGTGCCCGTCACCGACGACGAGGCCGTCGCCGCCTTCGAGTACCTCGCCAGGACCGAGGGCATCATCCCCGCCATCGAGAGCTCCCACGCCGTCGCGCACGCCATGAAGCTGGCGCCCACCCTCGGCAAGGACAAGATCCTTGTGATCAACCTCTCCGGACGCGGTGACAAGGACGTGGCCGCGATCGCCCGCTACAAGGGGGTGGACCTCCATGAGTGACATCGACAGGGTGTTCTCCAGGAAGGCCCTCATCTCCCACATCATCGCCGGGTACCCCGACATCGAGACCACCGGCAGGCTCATCCCCGCCATGGCCGACGCGGGCGTCGACATGATCATCGTGGAGATCCCGTTCTCCGACCCCATCTCCGGGGGTCCCGAGATCCAGGGCGTCCACGCCACCGCGCTCTCCGCCGGGGTCACCACCGACTCCATATTCGACATGATCGAAGGCATCAGGGGCACCTGCGACGTCCCCATCGCGGTGATGACATACTACAACCCCGTGTTCGTCTACGGTCCCGAGGCGTTCGTGGACCGCTGCGTGTCCGCCGGCGTGTCCTCCCTGCTCGTCCCCGACCTCCCCTTCGAGGAGAGGATGGAGCTCAGACCCATCTGCGACGCCAGGGGCGTCCACATGGTCTCCATGATCGCACCCACCTACGGGGACAGGATGAGGAGGATCGTCTCCGAGTCCACGGGGTACGTCTACATCCTCAGGTTCGTGGACCAGGCCGGGTTCCCCGAGGGCTACGTCCACGACCCCGAGGAGATGGCCGCCATCTGCCACGAGGCCGGGCTCAGGTGCATCATGGACACCGGCACCGGTGAGGCGGGATCCGTCCTCGGCTTCGCCGACGGCGCCGTCGATGGCACCGACGTGATGACCCTCGTGCTCAGGCACGGCAGGGACTGCGTCCAGTTCGTCGCGGACTACGCCCGCGGTGTCAGGACCAGGATCTGAACCCGTTTCCGAACACCGTTTAACCGCGGGTGGTCCCCGACCGGGGACCATCCATTTTCATCCATTGATTAATTAAACAGGCACTTTTACAACGATGTGCACCGGGGCACCCCTCCCGGGGCTCTGGCTATACGGGGAGGAATATGGATGGATTATGCATCCATTACATGTTCATCCAATAACATCCATCCAGCGAACCACTTAAATGGCGGTCCCGGTTACGGAGACCGGCGGGGCGCCCGACGGCGGTCCCGTCATTCGGAGGGAGAAAATTGGAGATTCAGGAGTGGCTCGGGGAAGACAACCAGCTCGGCATGGACATCTGGACGAAGAAGTACTGCCACAAGGACGAGACGTTCGACCAGTGGCTCGACCGCGTCAGCGGCGGCGACCCCGAGATCAGGAAGCTGATCGAGGAGAAGAAGTTCCTCTTCGGAGGGAGGATCCTGGCCAACAGGGGGCTCCACAGGGACGGCCTGAAGATCACGCTCTCCAACTGCTACGTCCTCACACCGCCGGAGGACTCCATCGAGTCCATCTTCGAGACCGCCGGCAAGCTCGCGCGCACGTTCAGCTACGGCGGTGGCGCGGGAATAGATATCTCCAAGCTGGCACCCCGCGGTGCCAGGATCAACAACACCGCATCCCAGACATCCGGGGCGGTCTCCTTCACGGATCTCTTCTCCATGGTCACCGGCCTCATCGGCCAGCACGGACGCCGCGGCGCCCTCATGCTCACGATCTCCTGCGAGCACCCCGACCTGGAGGAGTTCATGTCGGTCAAGACGGACCTCGAGAGGGTCACCAAGGCCAACATGTCCATACGCATGACCGACGAGTTCATGGAGTGCGTCAGGGATAGGAGGACCTTCGTCCAGAGCTTCGACCGTCCGGAGAGCAACCAGGTCATCAGGAAGGAGCTCAACGCGGCGGAGTTCTTTAAGAGGATGTGCAGCGCCAACTGGGACTACGGCGAGCCCGGATGCCTCTACTGGGACAGGATATCCGACTGGAACCTCCTCAGCGAGTTCCCCGACTACAGCTACGCCGGCACCAACCCCTGCGCGGAGGAGCCCCTCCCCGCCGGAGGCTCCTGCCTCCTGGGCAGCATGAACCTTGCCAACTTCGTCGCCGACGGCGTCTTCCAGAGGGAGGAGTTCATAAGGGCCGTGAGGGTCTGCGTCCGCGGACTCAACGACGTCCTCGACGAGGGCCTGCCCCTGCATCCCCTCGCGGAGCAGAGGGAGTCCGTCAGCCAGTGGAGGCAGATCGGACTGGGCATCATGGGCCTCGCCGACATGCTCATAGAGCTCGGATACAGGTACGGCACCCCGGAGTCCATCGACTTTTGCGTCAAGCTCGGAAGGCTCATGGTCGACACCGCGATGAACGAGTCCGCAATCATGGCCAGGGAGTCCGGCATGTTCGAGAAGTGCGTCCCCCAGCAGATCGTAGACTCCGAGTTCTTCAGGTACAACGCTTCCCCCGAGACCGCCGAGCTGGTCTCGCAGTACGGTCTCAGGAACTCCCAGCTCCTGACCATCGCACCCACCGGCACCCTGTCCACAATGATAGGCATCTCCGGCGGCATCGAGCCCATCTTCGCGATCTCGTACGAGAGGAGGACCACCTCGCTCTCCGACCACGACGACTACTACAAGGTCTACACGCCCATCGTCCAGGCCTACATGGACTCCCACCCCGAGGTGGCGTCCGAGGACGACCTGCCCGACTTCTTCGTGACGGCGCAGAACCTGGAGTACAGGCAGAGGATCGACATGCAGGCCACCTGGCAGAGGCACATCGACG
This sequence comes from Candidatus Methanomethylophilaceae archaeon, assembly GCA_045596945.1. Classification (GTDB taxonomy): domain Archaea; phylum Thermoplasmatota; class Thermoplasmata; order Methanomassiliicoccales; family Methanomethylophilaceae; genus Methanoprimaticola. The sequence continues at coordinate 3,544 of JAZODL010000163.1, forward strand.
CCTCCATCTCGTCCACGGTCAACCTCCCCGAGGAGTTCCCCGAGGACGATGTCTACGACATCTACATGTACGCGTGGGAGTCCGGATGCAAGGGCATCACCGTCTTCCGCGACGGATGCAAGCGTCTCGGCATCATCTCCACCAAGGAGTCCGAGAAGAAGGAGGAGCCCGTCGAGGCCAAGCCCGCGAAACCCGTCGCAGAGGACAAGCAGAGGGGTGTCGTCGAGACCGTCGAGGACAACGTCATCGGGAAGAAGAGGAAGCTCATGACCGGATGCGGCAGCCTGCACTGCACCGCGTTCTTCAACCCCGTCACCGGGGAGCTCGTCGAGGCCTACCTCAACAAGGGTTCCACCGGTGGATGCAACAACTTCATGGTCGGACTCTCCAGGATGATCTCCCTCGCGGCGAGGTCCGGCTGCGGCATCGAGGACATCATCGACCAGCTCAAGTCCTGCGGTTCCTGTCCCTCCTACGTGGTCAGGACCCACACCAAGAGGGACACGAGCATCGGATCCTGCTGCCCCATGGCGGTCGGATGGGCGCTCACCGATATGTACAACGAGATGCAGGCGCAGATCAAGGGCATGTCCGGCGAGGACGGCGGCGACAAGAGGAGGGAGGTCGTGAACCCCTGTCCCAAGTGCGGCGCCGAGCTCGAGTTCCAGGGCGGATGCAACATCTGCAAGTCCTGCGGTTGGACCAAGTGCGACTGAGCCGGTGCAACCGTTAAAAACCACTTCCCGATAACCTTCCTCGAGATGGGTAGCGAGTAAGACCTGTTCCTGTTACGCACGGAGACGACTGAGCTCCTTCAATAATGAATCGGACGGGCCCGCGTCGGACACACCGTCCGCCCATCTCACCCCTTTTCCACATCCCCGTACAGCATCCAAGCCAGCACCATCGCGATCCCGACGCCGGACACCAGCGCCGTCGCGAACCTCGCCCCGGGCATGTCGCCCACGATGTGCTCCGCGCACCACTCGGTGAACGTCACGGCCGCCAGGACGAGGCCGAGGTGCAGCACCCTCCTGTCCGCGAGGCGTTCCGACACGGGTATGCAGGCGAGCGTACCCGCGATGAACCCGATCAGTATCCCCACGTCCCTTATGCAGAACGGGAGCTGGGACCCGTTGGTGGAGAACGACCTGTCCATGTCCTGGTGGCACAGGAGGTCCCCGAGCAGGTACACCGTCCCAGGTGCACCGGTGCCCGACCAGTCGTGGTCCAGCATCCCGGGTCTGCCGTCCAGGTGGTGGAACTCGCCCGCGGGTGCGCACAGGGGTGCCACCGCGACGGCGGCGAGGGCCGCTGCCGCAGCGAACCCGATGATGAGCAGTGCCGTGCGCCTCTCCATGGCCACCGGAACGGCAGCGGCGCTAATACCGTTTGCCGTCAGGGGACGATCCCCGCGCAGACCGAGAACACCAGGAGCGAGACGGGGCAAATGCAGCAGAACCTCCACAGGATCCCGGTGGCCCCGTCCCCGCGGCCTATCACGGAGGTCATCAGCGCCACCACCGCGCACAGCTCCACGAGGTACACGCCCATCACCAGAGAGGACCCCTCCAGGGGGATGTACCCCGGGATCCCGGAGAGGGGCTCCATCATCCCGGTGGTCAGGCCCAGCACCATGGGTGCGAACACCGCCGCCGTCCCGAACATCATGTCGGTCATGGACCTCAGATTCGTCTCCATCCGGTTCATCACCGACATCCTGCCCCTGTGCTGCCTGCCCAGTGACATCGCCAGCCTCCCGGCACCCTCCAGGTCCCCCGTGGAGCACGTCCACACGTCGCGCAGTGCGGAGGCGGCGCCCGTGGAGACGCTACCGACGGTCGACCGGATGGCGGCTCCGACGTCGCCGTGGCACAGGGCGAGCTCCCTCCGGAGCGACTCCCCCAGGTCCCCGCACCCCGGTGCGGAGGACAGGCCGTCCGGGCACGCGGTCCTGAAGTCCTCCCCCGAGACCATCCTTATCCCGATCTCGGAGAGGGACCCCATCGCGGCATCCGCCATGGAACGCGTCCTGACCTCCGAGGCGCGGTCCTGCGCCATCAGCACGGCGGTCGCCACGGCGGCGGGGGCCACCGAGGACAGGACCGCACCCTCCGGGTCGAACCCGCTGAAGGTGTGCACCGCGGCAAGCAGCGGGATCAGGGCCAACGGCAGGGCGTGGCGGATCCCGGTAAGCGGACGGTCGCGGAGCAGGAACGGGTTGCGGGACGCGATCAGCAGCGACACGACGACCATGGCGGAAGGTACCGCTACGGTGGTGACCAGGGTCACGGCCGTCCCGTCCAGGACGGAACGTCCCCCCATGCCGACTATAGGCAGGATCGTCATCAGCACCAGCGGGACCATCATCCCCAGTCCGAACACGACTGTGCAGGGGACGGTGACCGACGCTCCGTAGGACTCGCCCATCTCCGAGACCGACGCGAGGGCGGTGTCCGAGGCATCGGACATCATGCCGTCCGCATCCGACGGATCGGAGGCGGAGGACGCCGCGACGCACATCCCCACCGACCTGGCGAACCCGGACGCCTCGGGCGGTAGCGACCCCAGGGCACGGGACAGGCATCCCCTGACCCCGCCGTCCCCGCCCGTGTCCGCCTCCAGGACAACACCGGTCATCAGACGCGACGACACGGCCGGTCCGGATTCCGCGACGGACCTGACTGCCGATTCCAGGGAACCTCCGGACCCGATGACGGACGACAGCATCCCTACCACCGTCGGGGCCTCGTCCAACAGCCTCATGCAGTCGATGCGCCTCAGTCCCCCACCCCCATGAGTGACCTCAGTCCGGTCAGTGCATCGGCCTCGGCGGCACCGGTCGTCAGCCCAGCGAGAAGCGTGTTCGCCCTGAGCACCCATCCCGGCCCTAGGAACGACGGGTCCGTCGCACCGGCACCCGCCAGCTCCGCCCTCATGGCCGCACGGATGCCGATCTCGCGCAGGACATCGCCCCTGCCGCGTCCGGCCAACACGCGACCGAGCGCCGTCGACGAGAACAGGGAGTCCCCGTCCGTCACGGCCGAGAACGTCCCCGGGACGTCGCACGTGGACACCACGGACTCGACCCTCCTGATCATGCCCCCGCCCGGGCGCCCGCCGACGGTGCCCAGTGTAACCACGACGTCCGTCGCCGAGAACGCCTCGGGGGACACGCCCGCATCGTCCACCATCCTCCGGTAGACCGTCTCCGGGGAGTCCCCGTGGACGGTGCCCATGATTGAGCTGCCAGCCCTGCCGACCTGCATGCTGCGGTACAGCACGGACGCCTCCTCCCCGCGGACCTCCCCCAGGACGATGGCCGACTCACCCATCCTCAGCGCGACCCTCAGCGCCTCCGCGGACCTGTCCTCCTGATCCCCTCCCATCCTGTCGTCCACCAGCATCGACTGCACCCTGTACCCCATGGACCTCATACGGTCGCACGGGAGCTCCAGGGTGTCCTCGAGTGTCAGTATCCTCTGGTCCAGCGGGAACTCGAACATGAGCGCGGACAGTAGGGAGCTCTTCCCCGCGCCCCTCGGTCCGCAGACGAGCAGCGTGCAGCGGTTGTTGACCAGGAACGACAGAAGGCCCGCCGTCCATGGGTCCACGGTGCCGTTGGCGACCAGTCTGGTCAGCGTCCACGGCGTGTCGGAGTGCCTCCTCAGCGCCACGGCATCCCCCATGGGGCTCAGGGGATACCCGATGACCGTCGCTCTCGTGTCGAAGCCGTGGAGGTCGGTCTCCAGGACCGGGGAGGACCTGCAGAACCTGAGGCCGCTGTCGCGGAGCAGTATGTTCACCAGACCGGACACCTCGCGGACATCCGCCACGAGGTTGGTGCGGCACCTGGTGTGCGCGTTGCGGCCGCCGATCCCGTTCACCGTCACATGTATCCTGTTGGAGGTGCAGGGGGCGTCCACGTAGACGTCCTCTATGTTGGGGTCCGCCAGCAGTGTCTCGAAGATCCCGGCGCCCACGGAGTGCCTGCGGGCGACACCGCACAGGTCATCCTCCAGTCCGGCCGTGTCCGTGCCCTCGGGGCACATGGAGCGGATCTCGCCTGAGCGGGCGGACACCGCGTCCCTGCACATCTCCGTCACGGAGTTCCTGTCGAGGGGTCCTCCGCCCCTCCTGTACCCGTCCCTCACGTCCTCCACCAAGGATCCCGCCACACGGCAGAGCCCCGCGGGGTATGCGTACTCGAACGGCACCACCACGTACTCAGTGGCGCCGTCCGGCGCCAGTCCGATGGTCACGGTCGACACGGACGTGGTGTACGACGAGAGGGGCACCAGTCCCGCCGACCCCTCGAGCATCCAGGTGTCGCTGTAGGACGGCTTCCTGCGCTGGTCCATCCTCACCAGATGGGAGAACATGGAGAGGAAGTCCCCGCGGTCGGGTTCGTCCGGACCGGGGACCCTGACGGGGACGACCTCGTCGGGGGAGAACGACGCCACGGTGCCGTCGCAGGTCACGGGGGACGGCCGGTTCAGGACCTGGGCGAGCGGGGGGAGGCGGACGGTCACCATCCCGACATCCCCTCCGTCACCCTGCGGATCCCCGCCTCTATCCCGTCCAGGACCGCACGTGTGCCCTCCACGCAACCCGCGCACCCGGGGCCGTCGCGTGCCCCGTCGAGCATCCCCCTCGCGCACCTCATCCCGTCCCCGGGGAATGTGGCCCACACGCGTGCCACCCCGGCGGACCTCTCCGCACCGCACCCCCTGCACCGCCCGGTGGCGGGGATGCCGGGACGGTTCCTCCTGGCGATGGAGGCGACCTCGGACAGCGCCCTGCCGGCCGTCCCGGAGACCTCCAGGTCGGTACCGTCCCTGAGGATCACCCTGTCCCTCGCACCGTGCTCGATCATGGACCTCACCATGCACCCCGCGCACTCGCACGATCCCGGGATCGGGGTGTACCTGCACCCCGTGCAGTCCAGCACTATCGTATCACCGTCGACGGTGACGGCGGGCGGGTCCCCCCGTCCCCCGGCCTTGATCGGAAACCGCATGTTCATGCCGCCCCCTCGCAGGGTGTGGTTATAACCGGGACCCCGTGCGGTCAGCATCACATCCGCGCGGGGGCATGGTTTCTCCACCGACGACACACCGGTCCCCGTTCTGAGCGGGAACAACCCCCCATCGTTCCTTTGAAGCATCACCAAGGTCTTGGGAGGGAAGAATCGGATAGGCAGGTCATTATCTCGGAATCGGATAGGGTCACAGGGGAATCCGGTAATAACCACACTCACCGGCAGACGGATAAGGGATGTATCCGACACCGTGCATCGGAAAATTCGCTCGGATCGACCGGATCCCTCACTGCGGGGTTTCATGAATGGGTCATTCCCAGCCTGTCGGATATGAACGATGCCATGTACGGGAATGATTTGTTGATGAACTGTCCCGCGAACCTGTCCAGGTACTCGTATATCCCATTGGACTCGAACAGGACAACGGTATCCTGGAGGGATTTGCCGTGTTCTTCGGCGAAACAGAGCGTGATGCCCGCTTTCATCACCCCCACATCTTCTTCCGAGGGAACGAATCTCTCAGCCACGGTCCACCTCCCTGTCGTACATCTCCAGAATCCTCTCGGGACCCAGGGACGAGAGTTCCGCATCTGACACCAGTGCACGGAACGTATCAGACTTCATGAAGGCGGTCAGCGCCTCGTTCTGCGTCATCCCGTCGCGCCCCATAAGGAGGCCTGCGACCTTGGCAGCGATCTCAGCCGGGTCAAGGTCCCTTACGATCCCCATCTCATTCGCCCCCTTGCTTCCTATGAATTTGACGTGTTTTAAACCTTGCCCGGTCTTGAATGCGATCTGCTGATTGTGGATTTCCAGTCTGAGTTCCAACAGCATCTCCTCTTTTATTTCGATGCTTAAACGGGACATCGGGATACCCATCCTCCTGGCCTCCTTCTGATACCTGCGGATGATGATTCCGGTGGTTGCATCGAGTGTATCTCCGATGATGATGTCCTCCGGTTCCCCGTATCTCCCATCGATGAACAACAGGACCGTATCCAGCATCTCCATAGGATCATCGATGTGTCTGATGGTGAGTGAATCGTCGTTCTCGGCTCCCTTCACATCGAAGATATACCAGTTCACGGTGCCGTTCCCCTTTGCTCTGGCCCAGTCATCGGCACTATCGTAACTGAGACCGAAGTAAGCGGCCTTGCCGAGATCGCTGTCGTTATTAGCTCTGGAGAAATCGAACTCCTCCGGCCTCAACTCTCTGTCTGTGCCATGGAAGATCGGCACGGCACTTTGTTTTCTGTCGAATCTTTTCTTCGGTCTTCCGAACATGATGATGGCTCTGAAATCGTAGAGAGGTTCGGAAGTGGTTTCTGAGAGCCGGGTCATCCCTTCGCCCCGGGGATCCTCCTGATGGGGCTTTCAGCGGTAGCAGTTTCTTCGACATCGACGCGGAGTCGTATGTCCGGATGAACCCCCTCCCAGCGTTTAGCTAGAGGGGAGTCTCGGTCGGCTCGTTCACGGCCAGGTCCACGCGCCTGGGACGACAGTGGACCTGTGTACCGGGGCCCCTCTGTCCCGGTCTCTCCGAGGATGATGATGCGGTCTCCGGAGAGGGCGCCTCCCGCATCGGCACATCATATCCCACCTCCCCTCGCAGGGTGCGGTTATAACCGGGACCCCGTGCGGTCAGCATCACATCCGCGCGGGGGCATGGTTTTTCTACTGACGACACATGGGGTCGTCCGTGGAGATACTGTCACCGGTCGGTTCACCCGACAGTCTGGTCGCCGCCATCAAGGGCGGCTGCGATGCCGTCTACCTGGCGGGGAAGAGTTTCGGAGCGCGTGCGTTCGCTGGCAACTTCAGCGACCGCCAGTTGGAGGGCGCGGTGAACTACGCCCACGACCACGGGGTCAACGTGTACGTCACCGTCAACACCCTGATCAAGAACTCGGAGATGGACGAGGCGGTCTCGTTCGTCAGGTTCCTCAGGGACATAGGGGCGGATGCCGTCATCCTGCAGGACCTGGGCCTCCTCAAGAACCTGCGCTCCATAGACATACCCAAGCACGCATCGACCCAGATGCAGATCCACTCTCTCGAGGGTCTGAGGTGGTGCTCCGAGAACGGGCTCAGCAGGGCCATCCTCGCTAGGGAGCTCACATTGGAGGAGCTGTCCCGCATAGTGCCCGAGTCGCCCATCGAGACCGAGGTCTTCGTCCAGGGCGCGCTGTGCTACTGCATGTCCGGTGGGTGCCTCATGTCCAGCTTCATAGGCGGACGCAGCGGTAACAGGGGTTCCTGCGCCCAGCCCTGCAGGAAGCGCTATGAGCGCGACGGCGGGGCAGGGTACTTCCTCAGCTCCGCGGACCTGTACTGCATCGACAGGATCGAGCAGCTCCGCGACATAGGCGTCCACTCCCTGAAGATCGAGGGTCGCATGAGGTCCCCCGCGTACACGTACCTCGCATCCAAGGCGTACTCCATGGCGGAGGACGGGGTCACCGGCCCCGAGTACGACGAGACCATAGAGCTCCTGAGGACCGTCTTCAACAGGGGGACGTGCCACGGCTACCTCGACGGCGTCCAGTCCCCCGTGCAGTCGCTTTACCCCGACAACCGCGGGTTCTTCATCGCCGACGTGAGGATCGAGGACAGGACCATAGTCACGCCCATCGAGGAACCGGTCGGGATGAAGGACGGCCTGTCCATATTCAGGGGCGACACCAAGGTCGGCGGGTTCAAGGTCATGGACCTGGACCCGATCCACGTGCCCTTCAAGATCGAGGACGGGGACTACCAGGTGTACCGCACCTACGACCCCCGCATCGACGTCATCAAGAACCGCATAGGGAACACCCCGAAGCTCAACGGGGAGACCGAGAGGACGCCCGTGGCCATGAGGCTGGACAAGCAGCCCATCAGGCACTACAGGCCGGAGCTCTCGTTCTACGTGTCCACAATCAAGAACCTGGAGGCGGCGCTCCCCTACGCCAAGAGGGTGTACTTCGACAACCTGGACAGGATCGACGAGGCCCGCGAGGTGTGCGGCGACCGCGTGGAGTGCGTCACGCTGCTCCCCAGGTTCGACGCCGACGACGAGTTCTCGGAGACGGAGCACCCCGTGATGGTCAACAACCCGGGACAGTACCGCATGTGCAGGGGAGCCCCCCGCGTGTACGGCAGCAGCGTCCTCAACATGTTCAACTCCTACTTCCCGCTCAACCTGTACCAGACGACCCTGTCGGTCGAGCTGGCGCGCAACGAGGTCTCCAACCTGATAGCCCACCACCCCGGCAGGGCGGAGGTCATGGCGTTCGGCAGGACCGAGGTCATGTACTCCCGCGATCCCGGCATGGAGAACTGCATGCTGAAGGACGAGAAGGAGATGTCATTCCCGGTCTACAGGGACAGGCGCGGCTTCACCCACGTCCTGAACTCCGTGGACCTGTACCTCCTGGAGAGCCTCGAGGAGCTCGGACGCTCCGGTGTCGTGTCCGTCGGACTCGACCTCAGGAAACGTCCCGCGTCCCTCGTCAGGGCCGTGGGCGAGATGTGCGTCAGACCCAACGAGAAGCTGAAGGCGAAGCTGTTCGAGATGTGCGGCGGAACCGTCACCCGCGGACTCTACCAGCGCGGTGTGTGAGGCTGACCGCACACCCCTTCCTTTTAATCCCCGGTCGCCGAGGCACCTCCCATGAGGAGGGACAACGCGGGTGCGACCGGGTTCGCCGGCGCCATGGTGGCCACGATGGTCGTCGTGACGGTGCTGTCCGCGTACATGGCGGCGGCACCCTATCTTCTGCACTACGAGGGGGACCCCCTGATCGGGTTCGACACGGACCGTCTCACCGGTACCGTGGAGGACGGGACCTTCGTCCCCGGTTACGACGACTACCTGCACTCGTACCTGGAGGTCTCAGGCCACCGCGGCGTGGAGGTCAGGGCGCTGCTTGTCGGATCCGGTTCCCGGGAGGTGGTGACCACCGTCGGTGAGATGGACGGCGAGGTCACTTGGAAGAGGGTGTCGGCCCTGGTGGACCGTGCCGACGGCGGGAGGGTGATAGCGGTGTTCGGGGTGGGCGTGTGCGTGTGAACCGCCGCGGACTCGTGTCGCTGGTCGACGCGATGCTCTTCCTGCTCATATTGTCCGTGGCGCTGACGGTGCCCCTGCACCTCGATGCCGGCGGCGGTCCCGTGGACGCCGATCCGTCGACGATGCTCGACGACCTTTGCGGGGTCAGGATGAGGATGTCCGACCTGTACCCCGGGGGCGACGGGTCGCTGCTGCCGCTGACCGACATGCTGGCGATGGACGTGTTCGTAGGGACGGACCCCGCCCTGTCGTACACCGGATCCTACCTCGATGCCCTGACGGGTGCATCGCCGTACCGTCTGACATTGGAGTACGGGGGTCTGTCCGTCGTCATCGGGGACGACGTGCCGGAGCCGGTGTCGGGGGCCAGCGTCGAGGTACCCGTGACGGCCGGTGGCAGGCTATGCATGACCCTGGTCACGGGATGAGCGTCAGGATCCGAACTTCACGGTGCGGTTAGCAAGGTCCATGCAGATGTTGACCAGGTCCGTGCCGCGTATCCTGCCTAGGAAGCCGTGGCTGCAGCCCGACTCGCTGTACTCCCTGGCCTCGTCCCTCACGCACCCGTGTGTGTATATCGTGAGCGGCACCGGGTCCCCGGAGTGGTCCTCCAGGTTGCACGGGGTGCAGTGGTCGCAGGTGATCGCGACGACCAGGTCGTCGGGCATGTTCCTGCGGAGGTATCCGGCAACGGCGTCGATCCTCTTGACGATCTCCGCCTTGCCCCTGGCGTCACCGTCGTGTCCGAGGATATCGGGCGCCTTGAAGTTCATCAGTACGAAGTCGTACTCCTCCAGGGCCTCCATGGCGCACTCCGCCTTCTTCAGCAGGTCCGACTCCACGGTCCCGTTGCACACCTCCGGTAGCGGGAAAATATCCAGTCCGCAGGCCTTGCAGATCCCCCTGACGAGGCCGACTCCTGCGATGCAGCAGGCGGTCATGTCGAACCTTTCGGGGAAGGGTTCGATGTACGGGAACTCCCCGGCCCCGCGGGGGACCAGGATGTTCGCCTCCGGGAGCCCGGCGGCGGCCCTCTTCCTGTTTGTCGGATGGAGGCTGAGCCTCTCGTGGCTCTCCCTCACGAACTCGTTCACCACGTGGGCGGTGAACTCGGCCTCCTCGGACAGCGCGACCACCTCCAGGACGGTGTCGCCGGCCCCGGGATCCGCGTCGGTGATGTCGGGGCTCAGTCCGTCGCCCCTCAGGACGAGGACGGCCCTGTGCTCGGTGCCCTCCCTGACGAAGCACTCCACCCCGTCTATCTCCATGCCGTCGAGTGCATAGGCGAGCTCGGTCGTCTCGGGCGCCCTGATCCTGCCGGCGCGGCGGTCCAGGATGTTCATGTCCGCGTCCACGGTGGCGAAGTTGCACCTCAGCGCGATGTCCCCGGGCTGGATGTCCATGCCGATGCCCATGGCCTCGAACGGTCCCCTGCCGGTGTACACCCCGCGCGGGTCGTACCCCAGGATGGCCAGGTGGGCGGTGTCGCTCCCAGGTCTGATCCCGGGGGCTATGGGGTCGCAGAGTCCGGCCGAACCGTGGTCGACGAACCAGTCCAGGTTGGGTGTCCTGATGTACTGGAGCGGAGTGAGTCCCCTCAGGTCCTCGCACGCCCTGTCGCCGAGACCGTCCATGACGAGGACCAGTATCCTCTTGCGTCCCTCCGCCATCCCGGATCACCCGTTCAGCTTGACGAGGATGTGGGCCATGCTCTCGCCCAGGTCCCTCATGGTGGCGACCCCCTCGGCGTCCTGCTCGTAGTCCCCGGGGACCCTGGCGAGGCTCATGTTCCAATAGGAGGAGCCAACGGTGTACATGTCGTTGATCGAGAAGAAGTGGTTGATGCTGTCGAAGGTGCAGATGCCCCCGGCGCGGCGGACCGCGGTGACGGCCGCGCCGACCTTGTGCCTGAGCGCCATCCCGTTGGACCTGGTGACGTACCCCGCGCGGTCGATGAGCGCCTTCGCCTCCGTGGTGAGGTCGGAGAAGTAGGTGGGGGAGCCGATGATGATCCCGTCCGCCTCGACCATCTT
>JAZODL010000164.1:0-3016 GCA_045596945.1 Candidatus Methanomethylophilaceae archaeon
CACCCAAGGACATCCCCACCTCCGTCGCCGAGGCATGCGGATCCTCCGCAAAGGCCGGAGCATGGATCGTCGACGAGAACTTCGAGCCCTGTGCACCCAAGGTCTACCCCGCCGAGAAAGAGGTCGAGGGCAAGGAGCCCAGGGTCGGAGTATGGGTCTGCCACTGCGGTATCAACATCGGAGCCGTCGTCGACGTCCCCGCTGTCGCCGAGTACGCGAAGACCCTCCCCAACGTCGTCATATCCCAGCAGTCCCAGTACGCATGCGCACAGGACTGTCTCGATGCGATCTCCCAGGCAATCCAGGAGCACGACCTCAACAGGGTCGTCGTCGCATCCTGTACCCCCAGGACCCACGAGCCCCTCTTCAGGGAGGCCTGCAGGAACGGAGGACTCAACAAGTACCTCTGCAACATGGCGAACATCCGTGACCAGTGCTCCTGGATCCACATGCACGAGCACGAGGCAGCGACCAAGAAGGCGAAGGACCTCCTCAGGATGGCAATCGCCAAGGCATGTCTCCTCGAGCCCCTCGTCGGTTCCGAGATCCCCGTCACCAACTCCGCAGCAGTCATCGGTGGAGGTATCACCGGTATGACCGCCGCACTCGACATCGCCGCACAGGGTTACCCCGTCCACCTCGTCGAGAGGGAGAACGAGCTCGGAGGATTCGCACGCAACTTCCGCCACAAGGAGGATGGAGTCGCAGTGCAGGACTTCCTCGCAGAGACCATCAAGAAGGTCGAGAACTGCAAGCTCATCACCGTCCACAAGGGAGCGACCGTCAAGGACATCCCCGGGTACGTTGGAAACTTCGTCCTCCAGCTCACCGATGGAACCGAGGCCCCCGTCGGAGCCGTCCTGTTCGCGGTCGGAGCCGGTGCCTACGAGCCCACCGAGTACAACAACGGCAAGGACGCGAAGGTCATGACCCAGACCGTCGCCGAGAAGAAGATCGCGGACGGATCCTTCAATGGACAGGACGTCGTCTTCATCCAGTGCGTCGGATCCAGGAACGATGACGTCCACTACTGTTCCCGTGTCTGCTGTGCCGCATCCCTGCGCATGGCGATTCAGATCAAGATGAACAACCCCATGGCCAACGTGTCCATCGTCCACAAGGACATCAGGACATACGGATTCCGCGAGGAGCTCTACACCAGGGCATGCCAGCTCGGAGTCAAGTTCCTCAGGTACCCCGTCAACGACGCGATGCCCGCATACGACGGAAACGTCGTCAAGGCATTCGACGCCACACTCGGTGCCGAGGTCGAGATCCCTGTCGACGCCCTCGTCCTCGCCGCAGGAATCACCCCCATGAGGGAGGAGAAGGAGGAGCTCGCCAAGATGGTCAAGGTCCCCATCTCCAAGGACGGATTCTACTTCGAGGCACACCAGAAGCTCAGGCCCGTCGACTTCGCAACCGAGGGAGTCTACGTCGCTGGAGCCGCACACTGGCCCAAGTTCATGGATGAGTGCATCGCACAGGCATCCGGAGCTGCCTCCAGGATCCTCACAGTCATCTCCAAGGACAAGCTCATCTCCGAGGGTATCGTCGCTTCCGCCAACTGGAACGCCTGCGACGGATGTGGAGTCTGCGTCGGATGCTGTGACTACAACGCGATCACACTCGTCGAGCAGCCCAACGGAACCCTCAAGAGCAGCGTCAACGCAGGTCTCTGTAAGGGATGCGGATGCTGTGTCGCATCCTGTCCCGCAGGTGCGATGGAGCAGAGGGGATTCAAGAACAACCAGATCGTCGCAGAGATCGACGCATGTCTGGACTACCCCGTGGGAGGAGAGTGATTACAATGGCAGACTTTGAACCTAGAATCGTCGCATTCTGCTGCAACTGGTGTTCCTACGCGGGAGCAGACGGTGCAGGAGTTGCAAGACTTCAGATGCCCACAAACTTCCGTATCATCAGGACCATGTGCTCCGCACGTGTCGATCCCGAGTTCGTCCTCAGGGCGTTCTCCAAGGGAGCGGACGGAGTCCTCGTCCTGGGATGCCACCCTGCTGACTGCCACTACATCGGCGGAAACTACAGGGCAAGGAGGAGGGTCGCACTGCTGAGGATGGTCCTCGAGCAGTACGGATTCGACCCCAAGAGGCTCAAGCTCGAGTGGGTCTCCGCATCCGAGGGAGAGAAGTTCCAGAAGACCATCGTCGAGTTCGTTGACACCGTCAAGGCACTCGGACCCACTCCCCTGCAGAAGGAGGCGAACTAAATGGGATTCTTTGACAAACTGTTCAAGAAGAAGGAAGTGAAGGCAGCCGCACCCGCAGAGGAGCCCAAGAAGGAGGCACCCGCAGCGACCAAGGCGTCCTTCAAGGCAGAGCCCGCACCTGCAGCGAAGCCCGCAGAGGCGGCACCCGCATCCGCAGCAGCACCCTGTGCATGCTCCTGTGCGGACAAGAAAGTCGATGAGACCGTCGGTCTCCAGGCAGCCGACCTCGGAGAGCTCCTCCCCGGAGCACCCGCGGGCGGAAAGATCAAGCTCGCGATCTACTGGGCAGCAGCATGCGGTGGATGCGACGTCTCCATCCTGGACACCAACGAGAGGATCCTCACCATCGGCGACATGGCCGACATCGTCATGTGGCCCATCGCAGCCGACGGAAAGGAGAAGGACATCGCCGCGATGAACGACGGCGACATCACCGTCTCCATCATCTCCGGAGCGATCAGGAACACCGAGAACGAGCACATGGTCAAGCTGCTCAGACAGAAGTCCAAGATCGTCGTCGCATACGGAACCTGCGCATGCTTCGGCGGAAGCCCCGCACTCGCGAACCTCGTCTCCGGAAAGGACGAGATCCTCGACTACGTCTACACCAAGACCCCGTCCTCCGCCAGCTTCCAGGCGGAGTACCACCCCGACGCACCCGTGATCCCCCAGACGTCCTACCAGGCCCCCGAGGGAGAGCTCACCATCCCCATGATGTACGATGTCGTCAAGACACTCGACCAGGTCGTCGATGTCGACTACTTCGTCCCCGGATGCCCCCCTCTC
>JAZODL010000165.1:0-2419 GCA_045596945.1 Candidatus Methanomethylophilaceae archaeon
CACAGGGGGTCGCACCCCCTTTCCCATTTTTTCGAGAACATGATCCGTTGTGGTCGAAGAGGCATGTCCGACACGTTGTCGGACAGGTGTCACGGATACAGAAGGTACCCGTGGGTCGCTCTATAGCGGCCCACGGAAGGAGGATTTCGGACCATCTCGGCCCGTGGGGGTGCAGAGGGACGGCGTCGCTCTGCGGGGGGAGAAAATCGTGATGTGTGATCAGGCGCTCATGAGCTGTTTGAGCGGGAAGGTGTCTCCGGAGACCTCCTGTCCCTCCATGCTCCTGGGCTTCATGAGTTCGTCCGTGTATGTCTCCTCGACCATCCTGACGCAGTCCATGACGTGCTTCCTGATGCTCCTGTTGACCTCGTTGAACGCGGTGTTCATGGTGAGGTCGGACATGTGCTCGAGGACGAGATCGTTCTCGACGAGTACGGTGTGGGGACAGACCGCCCTGATGTGCGCATATCCGTTCCTGGCGGTCTCGACCCTGGATCCCTCGAAGGAGAAGGGTGCGATGCAGACCGCGAATGTGAGGATGTTCTGGGACTGCGCCGCCTCGATGATGACCGAAGCCGCACCGGTTCCGGTTCCGCCGCCGAGTCCGGCGACGACGAACACGAAGTCGTGTCCGGCGAGCGCGTCCCTGATCTCCTCCTTGTGGATGTCCGCACATTTCTTTCCGAGCGCGGCGTCTCCATGGGCTCCCTCGCCCTTGAGGACCTCCTTGCAGATGTAGATCTTCTCATCGGCGGAGGCCGCGTGGAGTGCGTCCTTGTCGGTGTTGATGGCGATGGTGTCGACGGAGCACATGGACTCGAAGAATCCGGTGATGACGTTGCAACCTGCTCCGCCCACTCCGACGACCGCGATACGCGGCTCGGTACTGATCTCGATGTCTGTGCTGTTGTACACCATGCGTGCATCCCCTTTGTTGTGGCTTTAAGGTGTTTGGACCACAAGTGAATCGTGCATGTGTGTCCGACAGCTTGGCCGAAGCCATCCCATCCCTGTCAGACACACCGTCCCATCCCTTCATCACTTGAGTACGGCGTTTCTCTGAGCCGCCCTGAAGGCGTTCTCGAACGCCTCCTCCTCGATGGTCTTGGTGATTATCCTCTCCAGGACGCATCTGCGGACGAACTCCTCTTCGTCGAGACAGAGCCCCGACTTCACGAGGTTGCCGAGAGCATCCATCTGCAGATCGCTGAAGCGAACGAAGATGCCCCCGTCCTCCATCTTGCCTGCACCGTTTCTCTTGGATTCGATGTAGGTGCTGATGGCCTCGCGGATGAAATCCGATCTGCTTCCGAAGTTGTGGTCACCCATGAAGTCCTCCATTGCCTGGATTTCCTCAGGTCCCATCCTGATAGTGACCTTGGTTCCGTCGTCAGCCATTTTCATCCATCCTTTGTTGCAAGTTTAGTAGAGTCCCATCCCTTCCAATGCTTGCTACGTAAGACATTGTCTTCCAACTATAAAAAGCTTGTCGGACAACCGTAAGACAACGGTCGGACACGGAGGAAAACCACCTCCGTATCACGGAAACATCCGGGTGACACATGTCACCCAGCACCCCTCACATCAACTGGAAACTATTTAATTTGTTCCCATATACACGCTCTTATTTACCTATTATAGGGGATCTCTATGGCATTCGATTACGGGAAGATGGAGGCCAAGTGGCAGGCAAGATGGCTCGACGCTGGTCTCAACAGGGCAGAGAGGGACGAGGGTAAACCCAAGTTCATGTCGATTTTCGCATACCCCGGGGTCACCGGGTACCTCCATGTCGGACACCTCAGGGGCTACACGTACGTGGACGCGATCGGAAGGTACAAGCGCATGACGGGGTACAACGTCCTCTTCCCCGTGGGCACCCACGCCACCGGTAACGGCGGCATAAGCCTCGCCAAGAAGATCGCCAACGGTGACGAGAAGACCATAGACTACCTCGTCAGGAACGGGTGCCCCGAGGAGAGGCTCTCCGAGCTCAGGGACCCGATGTCCGTCGTGGAGTTCTTCAACGGCGTCTACCAGAACGACTACTGGAAGAGGTTCGGTTTCCTCGCCGACTGGAGGAGGTTCACATGCACCCTCTATGAGGACTACGGCAAGTTCATCCAGTGGCAGTTCAGGAAGCTCAGGGAGGCGGGCCTCCTCATCCAGAAGCCCTACTACGCATCCGTCTGTCCTGGTTGCGGTCCCGTCGCGGTCGATCCCTCCGAGACGGACCTCTCCAAAGGGGGCAAGGCCGAGACCCAGGAGTACACCCTCCTCAAGTTCAGGCACGGTGACGAGTTCCTCATCGCGGCCACCCTCAGACCCGAGACCGTCTACGGACAGGTCTGCTTCTGGATCAACCCCGAGGTGGAGTACAGGAGGGTCACCAAGGACGGGGAGACGTGGATAGTGTCCC
>JAZODL010000166.1:0-3155 GCA_045596945.1 Candidatus Methanomethylophilaceae archaeon
GATCCGACTTATAGCCGGCCACAACGTCACCGGGTTCAACTGCGACGGCAGGAGTTTCGGCAACGTCGTGCTCTACAAGGCGAAGATACGCAACATAGACTGCGCCATCGTGGTCCCCGAGAGGTCCCATTACATGGACACACTGGAGATAATATGCCAGTACCATCTCAGAAGGACCCTGAGCCTCAACGATGGAGACCATATCGACGTCAAGATCGATATTTGAGACGGGGCGGGTGCCCCGTCCCTTTTTCAGAACTTCTCAAGGTGTTTCATAACGGATTCGAAGATCGCCCTTCCGTCTCCGTCCTCGGAATCGTAACCCATCGTCCAATCGGGGTGTGTGAACCTGGTCATCACACGCTCGGGATGGGGCATCATCCCCAGCACGTTCCCTGCGGGGTTGCATATCCCGGCGATGTCCGAGGGAGATCCGTTGGGGTTCCAGGGGTACACCGCATCCGAACCATCGGGGCAGACATACCTGAACACGACCTGGTCGTTGTCCTCAAGCTTCTGCACGAAATCGGGGTCCATGCTCATCAGCTTGCCCTCCGCGTGTGCGGAGGGGATGACCATCGTCCTGCCCATGGGAATGTCCGATGTGAACACGCACTTGCCCCTGTTGTCGTTCCTGAGGACGGTGGGGCGGCACTCGAACCTTCCGGAGTCGTTGTTGTAGAGTGCGGCAGTGGGCTGCTCCGACATGACCTCGTCGATCGCAGGGAGGAGTCCCATCTCCACGAGGATCTGGAAACCGTTGCAGATACCGAGCACGGGCTTCCCGGACTCCACGAACCTCCTGACGTCGCCTCCGATGGCGGACTTGATCCTGGCACCGAAGATCGCCCCGGCACGGACGTAGTCCCCTGCGGAGAAACCACCGGGGAACGCGAGGACATCGTAGTCCTCGAGGCTGCGGCGCATGTCGGCCGGAGCCTGACCGGTGAGCTGCTTGAGGTGGACCTTCTCCGCCTGTGCACCCACCATGGCGAACGCGTTCGCCATCTCGTCCTCGCAGTTCGTGCCCTCGATCCTGATGACACAAACCCTAACATCCTCCGCCTTCATTCGCTGACACCTCCCATGATGTTCCAGATGGGGTCGTTCCACGCCTTCCTCATGTCGGCGACGGGGACGACGGTACCGTTGTCCTTGATCCTCAGGCTGTCGCCCTTGGTAATTCCGATGAGCTCCGCATCGTCACCCATGATCTCCGTGAACCTGGTGACGTCCATTCCGTCGATCTCGACGATCCAACGGCTGTTACTCTCGGAGTAGAGCTTCCTCCTGACGTCGGATCCATCCATGGCGGACAGGTCGAGCTCGGCGCCGACCTGGCCGGAGATGCACATCTCCGCGACCGCCACGGCCAGTCCGCCATCGGAGCAGTCGTGGCAGCTGAGGACGAGACCCTCGTCCATCGCCTTGAGGAGCTTGTCCATGTTCCTCTTGAGTGCGGTGATGTCCACGCCGGGGACCGCACCCTGCTCCCCGCCGAACCTGCGGAACAGCAGGGACGCCCCCATCTCGTCACGGGTCCTTCCGACGACGAAGATGCAGCTTCCGGACTTCTTGAAGTCGGCGGTGACCGCCTTCCTCACATCCTCGATGATCCCGCATCCGAGGATCATGGGGGTGGGCAGGATGTGGTTGCCTCCGGGGGCCTCGTTGTACAGGCTCACGTTACCGGAGGGGATGGGGATGTTGAGCTCCCTGGCGATCTCGCCTATCCCCCTGACGGCCTCCCTGAACTCCCCGAGCCTCTCAGGCTTCTCGGGGTTGCCGAAGTTGAGGCAGTCGGTGAACGCATGGGGCCTCGCACCCACGGCGACCAGGTTCCTGCAGGTCTCGTCTATGCACGCCATGCCGCCCCTGTAGGGGTCGGCCTCCGTGAACCAGGGGTTGCAGCCAATGGATGCGGCGAGTCCCCTGGTCCTGCCGGGGACCGGCAGGAGGACGGATGCGTCACCGGGACCGGTCTCGTTCATCCTCCCAACCATCGGGTGGATGGCAGTTCCGGCACGGACCTCGTGGTCGTACTGCCTTATCGCCCACTCCTTGGATGCGATGTTGAAATCGGACAGGAGCGAGAGTATGACCTCCCTGTCATCCGGAAGCTCGGGGAACCTCTCCTTCTCCTTGGTGGAGATGACGGGCTCCGTGTAGGGCCTGTTGTAGACGGGACCCCCGGTGAGGAACTCCTGCTCCATGTCGAATATGAGCTCCCCGCCCCAGAAGAGGCGGGTGCGTTTGAGATCGTTGGTCGTCGCGACGGGTGTCGCGAGGACGTCCCACATCTCGAAGATCTCCAGGACCTTCTCCACGTTCTCGGGTTTGCATGTGCACATCATGCGCTCCTGCGACTCGGAGACCCATATCTCCCAGGGTGCGAGTCCGGGCTCCTTGAGCGGGACCTTGTCCAGGTCCACGTCCGCACCGCATCCGGCGTCGAGGGCCATCTCGCCCACGACGCAGCTGAGTCCGCCTCCACCGAGGTCCTTCATACCGGTTATGAGGTGCTTCGAGTTGACCTCGAGGCAGGCGTGCATCACGGGCTCCTTGGTAATGGGGTCGCCCAGCTGGACAGCGCCCCTGGAGTCTTCGTCGGAGGTGGCTGTCAGATCCGCCGATGCGAAGTTTACCCCGTGTATTCCGTCGCGTCCCGTACGTCCCCCTATGAGGATCATCACCTCACCGGGCCCACCGGCGAAGTTGTTCGCGAGGTCCTCGCGTTTCACGATACCGAGGCATGCCACGTTGACGAGGCAGTTCCCGGTGTACTTCTCATCGAAGAAGAAACCGCCGGTGATCGTGGGGATGCCCACACGGTTGCCGTAGTCGCGGATACCGGACACGACGCCGTTGACCAGGTAGCGGGGGTGCTTGATTCCCGGGGGCAGGTCGCCGTCGTGGTCGATGGGTCCGAAGCACAGGGGGTCGGCGAGGCCGATGGGCTGCGCGCCCATGCACACGACGTCCCTGAGGATCCCGCCGATACCCGTGGCGGCACCGCCGTAGGGCTCGATCGCGGAGGGGTGGTTGTGGCTCTCGATCCTCAGTGCGTAGCCGTAGTCGTCGTCGAAGACCATGACACCGGCATCGCCCTTGGACAGGACGTCGTCGCGGTCGATACCGAACACGAACTCCTTGAG
>JAZODL010000167.1:0-4413 GCA_045596945.1 Candidatus Methanomethylophilaceae archaeon
CCTGTCCCAGTGGCTCGGTGGAATAGCGGTCATCATCATATTCATGTACATCCTGCCGATCTTCAGCGTCGGACGCGGTTTCTTCCTGAACGAGCTTGCGGGGTCCGGTTCATCCGACTACTACATGAAGATGGGCAACGCCGCCAAATCCTTCATCATCGTCTACTGCGTGCTCACCTTCGCCAACTTCCTGCTCCTCATCCTGTGCGGGGTCGACCTGGTAGATGCGCTCTGCCTGATGCTCACCACCATATCCACAGGCGGCCTCATGTGCAGGAACGACAGCCTCACCAGCTTCTCCGACATCGTGCAGATAGTGACGATAGTCTTCATGTTCCTCGGAGGTGTGAACTTCTATCTCCACTACAGGGCGCTCTACAGGCACAGCAAGAGGGTGTACCGCGGCAACTCCGAGTTCAAGACCCTCACGCTGTGGTTCATCACCATATCGGTCCTCGTCTACGTGATGATCGTGGCCAACATGGGGAGCTTCACATCCCTGGGTCTCGAGGAGCACCTCGAGGTGTTCAAGAACTCCCTGTTCACAACCGTGTCCCTGGGGACGACCACCGGTTTCGCGGTCGACGACTACACGCAGTACCCCGAGCAGTGCGTCATGCTGCTCATGATAGTGGCCTTCTTCGGCGCATCCTCGGGATCCACCAGCGGAGGCGTCAAGTTCGGAAGGCTCAGGATCATCTACGAGTTCCTCGCGAACTCCCTCCGCAAATCCCTCAGACCCAACGAGGTCATGGCCGTCAAGGTCGACGGGAAACCCGTGGACGACTCCGCCGTAATGTCCGCGCTGTCGATCTTCCTCATGTACATCGTGACGATGTTCGCCGGTGCGGTGGTCCTCATGTTCTTCGGAATGGACTACGTCGACTCGTTCGGACTGACGATCTCCGCGGTGTCCAACGTCGGAATCGGTTTCGGGAACTTCGGTCCGACCGAGTCCTACGCCATCCTCGACCCCCAGATCAAGATGATCCTCTGCATCCTCATGTGGCTGGGACGTCTGGAGATCCTGGTGGCCCTGACCCTGTTCACACCCTCCTTCTGGAGGGAGGTCTGGCTCAACGGCAGGGCGAGCCGCGGGGCCAGATCCAGGAACAGGAGGATGCGCCGCAGGCACAGGGTCTGACCGTCAACCTTAATACCCGTGAAGATGATTTACAGACCGTGGGGCACGACCTGACACTCGGACACCTTAGCTGCTAAGAGGTCGTTCATCTCCTCGTTGAGCCGTGCCCCTCACGCAACCACTTTCGGCATTTTCGGGCACCCCGCTCCAACCTTCATATACTCACCCGTATCTCGTACGGTCATGGACCGCGAACCACTGGTGACCATCATAGGCGAAGCAGCCCGCGAGCTCCACGCATCGTTCGGATCCATGACCGGATCGGTGATATCGGGTCGCAGGATCCCCACGGACCGCGACGTGATGACCGGCGAGAACCTGGACAACCTCGTGTACAGGACGATGATCCTGCCCGTGATGAGGCACATAGGGTTCGATGAGGAATCGGGGGACTGGCCCGTCCTCGTGACGGTCGGCCTCAACGGCCGTGTCGGCGGCTCCGCCCCCGGACTTCTGGAACTCATGAGGGGGAGCGGTGCATCCCAGGGTGTGGCCACGGATGGGTTCCTGTGGATACTGGCGGGGAACGGGAGGGTCCGCTCCATAGTCGATCTCAGACCGTTGTACGAGGAGGGTTACGAGAACCTCAGGTTCGGCAGCGCCGTCCGGAGACCGAGGTCGGAGATAAGGTGGTCATTTGAGGGGCACGGTGCGGAGACCTGATCAGAGGTCCCCTCCGCGGATTATCCGGACCATCTCCGACGCCGCCGTCACATGGTCCCCGTTGAAGCGGCCGCGGCACCTGCGGGACGGGGTGTTGACAAACCATGCCGAACCCTCGCGGTCGGCCTGCAGCACGGCACCCAGCCTCACGTCACCGAACCACCACTCGAAGTAGACCTCGTAGGGTTCATCGAACTGGTGGACGAAGTTCCATCCGCCGGTGTCGATGCCGGACGACTCGACGGCATCGGAGAATGCCTCGCAGAACATACCGGCCTCCTCTGCCAGATGGAAGGTCGTTATGCCCGGGATGATGCCGCGCATGTCGGAACGCGGATCGGACAGGTCACACACCACCGGTGCGGGGTCTGCCGAAGGCGACTACGGACAGGACCTCTAGTCCAGGGTCCAGTCCGCATATCCCCTTCACGGCCTCGGATGCCGGGACGCCGTCGGCGTCACGGAGACGGACCTGGATCCAGCACGAACCGACACCCAGCTCCTGTGCGGCGAACTGCATCATGACCGTCGCTATGGAGCAGTCCTCGATCCACACGTCGGACACGTCGGGATCGGCCGCCACGACGACGGCGAACGTCGCCGTCTCCAGGGCACGGGTACCGGAGGACTTGCATCCGGCGAGACGGCGTATCACCGCCGTGTCCGTCACGGGGTGGAGCCTCACCGGACGCAGGTTGCGGGACGTGGGGGCCAGGTCGCCGACCCCCGTTATCCCGGCGATCTCCGCGTCGGACAGGGGTTCGGGGGAGAACTCCCTCGTAGTGGCCCTGTCCCTCGCGAGATCGGAGAACAACCCCATCACTCCAGGTATATGGCGGGCCTTCCGGGTGCGGCCTGCCTCGCCTTGTTCTGGGGATCGTGGATCCCCTCCGCATCGGCGGAGTAGACCTCGACAGGGAGTCCGGTCTCGTCGGATAGGAACCCGGCGGCGGAACCGAAGAGCAGGGCCTCGTCCGTCTCGAAGACGGGCACCTTGGCCTCGGGTGCGGACCTGGAGAACTCGACGGCGACCTTCTTGGCCAGTTCGGATGCGGCCTTGCCGTTCCTCTTGATGTCCTCGTCGGACATGCACCTCTTGGTCAGGTCGGGCACGGTGAGCCTGCCCTCGCGGAGCATCTCCACGGCGTAGGACATGACGTCCCTCTTCCACTGTGCGGTGGTGTAGAGGATGAGCCTGCTGGGTTCGATCCCGGCGATCTTCCTGATCTCGGTGATGTCGGACATGACGTCACGTATGAGGTTCTCCGCGTACTCCGCGGATGCGGATATCCTGGATTCGTCGGGCTCAGGGAGCTGACCGGCGGAGACGAGGCCGTCGAAACCGGCCATCTCCCACAGCTCCTCGGCGGTGTGGGGCGTGATCGGCATCATCGCCTGGATCCAAATGGCGAGGGCCTCGCGGATCGCGGTCCTGTTGTCGCCTCCGCGCCTGGTGTACCACCTCATGTCGTTGAGCATGTCGAAGTACACCACGGTGGCCATGGCCCTGAGGTCGTTCCTCTCCATCGCCGTGCGGATGGCCACCAGGTGGTTGTTGAACCTGGACATGAGCCAGTCGTCGATGGGTGCGAACGGTGCGTCCGTTCCGGCTGAGACAAGGTCCTCGACGGCGCCCATGATCCTGTCAACCCTCTGGCGGTAGGTGGTGACGGTGTCCTCGCTCCACTCGACGTCCACGAACATGGACGCCACGTGTGCGTAGTAGAGCCTCATCGCATCGACGCCGAACTTGGCCGCCGCACCGGGGATGGGCTGCGCACCGCCCTTGGACTTGGAGATCTTGTCGCTGTTCTTGCCGGTGACGTACCAGTTGACGGTGATGCCCCTGGGCCACATCTCCTCGGGGAGGATGGCCACGTGGTTGAAGAGGAACACGGGGAAGTGCACGGTCATGTGCTCCTTGCCCCCGAGGTTCATGTCGAGAGGGTACCAGTAGAGCACGTCCCTCCTGATGTCCTCGACCATGTCGGGCGCGATTCCGGTCTCGTCGGACACGGCCTGCGCGGACCCCCTTCCGAGGATCACGTAGTCGAAGAAGGATTCGGTCATCTGGGACGGGGTTATCCTTCCGTCGTTGGCGTAGGGCGATATGATGTAGTATATCGGGTAGAGCGTGGAGTCCGAGATGGCCTCAATGATCCACCTGTCGTCGAACGGGAACTCGGTGCCGAGCCAGTTGCCCATCCTGACGCATGCCCTCTCCCTGAACCAGTCGAGGACGCCGTGGACGTTGTCCGCGTACTCGGCGGGATTGATGTCCATGGTCCTGCAGTGGGCGGACGTCCTCTCGGTGAGGTCCTTGTCGGCGTAGTTGATGAACCACTGGTCGTCGATCCTCTTGATGTGGACCCTCTGTCCGCACCTGCAGACGACCTCCTCCGTGAGGTCGAAGAACACCTCGGCCTCGCCGGCGTCGATCATCGCCTGCTTCATCCTGTCCTTGGCCTCCTCGACGCGCATGCCGGCGAACTCGCCGCAGACGGGCTTCATCCTGCCTGTGTGGTGGCCGTCCTTGTAGACCTGCTTCTTGGCGTCCACGAGCTTGGGATCGCCGGGTTGGGTGATGCCCATGCGGTCGATGATGT
>JAZODL010000168.1:0-2234 GCA_045596945.1 Candidatus Methanomethylophilaceae archaeon
CTACTTCTCCGTGGTGTTCATCGTGGACGCCGGTGTCGCACTCGATTCGATCGACATCTCCGACCATGAGAACGACGGGGTCTCCTACGACAGGGACAGGTCCCTGGCGCTCTGAGGATCCGTACCACGGTTCCCAGGACACTAACGGACGGCACCCATGTGCCGTCCCCCTTCAATCCACCGGTTTTTCCGAGGAGGGCCGTGACGGAGGAGCATCGGCGGACCCGTCACGGACGACCGTCCGGTCATCTGTCGCACGGCAACATATAAGGCATCGGTGCATCTCGCCGGTACCATGGAGATACTCACGGTACTGTCCCTGACGATAACGCTGTTCCTCATCCTGGATCCGTTCGCCAGCCTGCCGATGTTCATCAACATCACGAAGGGGCTGGACGAGTCCACCGTGAGGTCCTATGCGAACAAGGCCATCCTGGTGGCCGCGCTGCTCCTGTACATCTTCGTCTTCGTCGGGGAGGACCTGATGGGCGTATTCGGGATAACCATGGACAGCTTCAGGGTCGCCGGAGGGATCATATTCCTGATGATGGCGATCGAGCTGGTGTTCGGACTGTCGCTCTCCAAGGTGAACGACGAGGGCGGAGCCAAGTGGGCGATCATAGCGTCCCCCGTCCTCACCGGACCCGGGGTCATCGCCACATCCGTCCTGTACTCCACGCAGTACGGCATGGTGTCGGTCCTGGTGGCCGGGACCCTGGCGCTCCTGATCACATGGGTCATCCTCAGGTTCTCGACCCGCATCATGCACATGGTGGGGGAGCAGGCCATAGGCATCCTGACCAAGGTCATCGGTCTGTTCATCGCGGCGATGGGTGTGGAGAGCATATTCGCGGGATCCCTCGGATGGTTCCAGGGCCACCTGGTGGCGGACGTGCTGATGTCCATCGTCCCGTTCTGAGGACGGGTGCCGGCATCACATTGATGATGTCGGACCCCCTACCCCTCCGGCGTTGATCAAAATGGTCGAGGAGACAGTTGTTGTCGGAGAGGGTACGGAGTTCCCGTTGGAGGGGACCCTCACGGTCCCGGACGGACCCGGGGCGCCGTTCCCCGCTGTGGTCTTCGTCCACGGTTCCGGTCCCAGCGATAGGGACGAGACCGTGGGGGAGCTGAAGCCGTTCAGGGACCTGGCCGAGGGGCTGGCCCGCCACGGCGTGGCGTCCCTGAGGTACGACAAGAGGACGTTCGTCCATGCGAAGAGGATGGTGAGGACCGGGGACACCACCGTGAGGGTCGAGACCATCGACGACGCCGTGCTGGCGGCGGACCTGCTCAGGGCGGACCCCCGCATCGACTCCGACCGCATATTCATCATCGGCCACAGCATGGGCGCCATGCTCGCTCCCCGCATAGACGCGGAGGGAGGGGACTTCGCCGGGATGGTGCTCATGGCCGGTTCCCCGCGCAGGATGGAGCAGGTCATCATCGACCAGGGACAGGACGCGTTGGACA
The DNA here is from genome assembly GCA_045596945.1 of Candidatus Methanomethylophilaceae archaeon. Lineage (GTDB taxonomy): Archaea > Thermoplasmatota > Thermoplasmata > Methanomassiliicoccales > Methanomethylophilaceae > Methanoprimaticola. The sequence goes on from JAZODL010000168.1 coordinate 1,474, forward strand.
GCATGAGGGGACTCATGCGCTGGCTCGCCAACAGGCAGATAGGGAAGGTCCGTGCGATCCTCGAGGCCGTGGACCTCATGGACGAGGAGGAGGCGCGCAGGACCAGGTTCGGCGGCGGCACCTACATGTACTACTTCAAGGAGATGGCCGCGCACCCATCGGAGGAGTACCTCCTCTGCACGGAGAAGCCCATACTCATCATGCAGGGTTCCGCCGATTTCCAGACCCATCCCGAGAGGGAGTTCGACGCCTACAGGAGGCTGCTGGGTGACAGGCCCAACGTGACGTACAGGCTCTACGAGGGTCTGAACCACGCCTTCGTCCCCGCCATCCACACGGACATCACGAAGGCGAAGCAGGAGTACTCCGTGGAGCGCCACATAGGCGAGGACGTGATCTCCGACATCGCCGGATGGGTGCTGGCCGCCGGCAGGGACGGATGAGTCCGGACCCCACTGGAAAGCTTAATCTACTCCCCTTCGTTGAGGCGCCGTTACAATGGCTGAGGAGACTATTTGTTACGATAACGGCGACTACTACGAGGGATCCATCATCAAAGGCATGCCCGACGGCACCGGGATGATGTGGTACATCAACGGTGACCTGTACGAGGGCACCTGGTACAGGGGCAGGAAACACGGCAGGGGCACCATGACGTACGCGGACGGAAGGGTCGTGAAGGGCAACTGGGTCGAGGACGAACCCGTCGCCCCCGGCAGCTACGACGACCTCCGTGCGATCGGGGCCCGGGACTGCACCGT
>JAZODL010000169.1:0-7656 GCA_045596945.1 Candidatus Methanomethylophilaceae archaeon
ACATGGCTACGATCCGACTTCCTGTACGGCCGCATGGGCATCAGGACCACCTGCTCCTGCACACCGTACATCGGACCGAACGTCCCCTCATTCGGGGACCATGTCGCATGGGCGGAGTCGTCCGCCCTGTCGTTCGTCAACTCCTACATCGGGGCGAGGACCAACAGGGAGGGGGGACCGGGCGCCCTGGCGGCCGCGATCCTCGGCAAGACGGCCAACTACGGCCTCCACCTCGACGAGAACAGGAGGCCGACCGTGGTCATCGACGCAGAGATAGATGGTTCCGTGTTCTCGTACTCGCTGCTCGGTCAGGCGGTCGGTATGGCGATAGGCGGCGGTGTCCCCTACTTCAGGGGCATATCCCCAGAGGTGGAGGAGGCCAAGACCCTCTCCGCGGCGATGGCCGCATCCGGTTCGGTCGCCCTCTACCACGCCGAGGGTGTGACCCCCGAGGCCGGGGGTTACGACGTGTCGGAGCTGGAGACGATCCATATCGGTCCGGCGGAGCTCGAGGCGGCCTACGACAGGCTGAACAGGACGGACGACGTCCAGCTGATAGCGATAGGGTGCCCCCACCTGACGGTCAAGGAGATGCACCAGATCGCATCGTTCCTCAAGGGAAAGAGGAAGGTGAACAGGGATGTGGAGATCTGGTTCTGCACCTCCGCGGAGGTGAGGGACCAGTGCCCCGAGGACGTCAGGATCATGGAGGAGTTCGGACCCGTCCTCGCGGACACCTGCATGGTCGTGGCACCCATAGAGGGCACCTTCGAGAGGACCGGTACGAACTCCGCCAAGGCGGGCAACTACCTCCCGACCCTGTGCTCGCAGAAGGCCATGTGCAGGGACATCGCCAAGCTCATGGAGGTGGTAATGTGATACTCAACGGACGCTGCATATCGCCCGGCAGTGCGAGGGGCGAGGTCGTGAAGCTCGACGAACCCCTCAGCTTCCTCGGCGGCGTCGACGGTTCCACCGGCGAGATACGCGTCGGGAACGGTGGCAACGTCGCCGGCAAGGTGCTGGTCTTCCCCAAGGGCAAGGGCAGCACCGTAGGCTCCTTCGTCATGTACGACCTGATGGTCCACGGGAAGCAGCCCGTGGCGGTCATAAACGAGTCCGCGGAGACGATCGTGGCCACGGGTGCTGTGATATCGTCGATCCCGATGGTGGATCTCATCCCGACCGTGGATGTCTTCGAGGACGGGGACACGGTGGCGGTCGACGCGGACACGGGCACCGTCGAGATAGAGGGCGTGGAGCTCCGCGAGGCGGTGACCTCCGCACTCGTCGACGACGGCCGTGTCCTGATGCTCAGGCGCCCCGCGACATCCAGGTCGTTCCCCGGTGTCTGGTCCCTCGTGTCCGGGAGGATCGAGGACGGCGAGGCCCCCGTCGACGCATCGCGCAGGGAGATCCTGGAGGAGACCGGCGTGGAGGTCGGTTCCCCCGACGGGACCATGGATCCCGTCTACGTGAGGGAGGGGGGTACGCTGTGGAAGGTGTTCCCGTTCCTGTACAGGGTCTCCGGAGCGGAACCCGCGCTCAACGACGAGAACGAGGGGTTCGAGTGGGTCCCAGTCGACGAGGTTCCCGGCAGGGACACCGTCAGGGGCACCGCCAGGGTGCTCGGCACCCTCCTCGGCTGATCCGATCATCCTTCGGCTGGGCGTATCCATGCCGGACCGAACTCCGGCATGAGCCTGCCGACGACCTCCAGGTACGCATCGGGGGAGAAACCCTCTCCCGATGCGACCACCGTGAACACCTGGGTATCGTCACCCAAGATGTATCCGGTGTCGCGGAAACCGTTCCTCTTGTAGAAGTCCATCCTGCGGATGCGCTGTTCGGAATTCTCCGATCCCGGATCCAGGGGTTCCATGTTCAGCACGATGACGCTGTTCGGGTGCCTTTCGCGCAGCGACGACAGTATCTCCGATCCGTGACCCATCGATCTCGACTCCGGATCCACGGCCAGGTAGACCAGGTACAGGATCCCGGGGCCCTCGACGGTGTACGACATCCCCCTCAGGGTACCGCCCCCGAGGTACGATGTGAGTTCCACACCGTCCGTCGCGGTGAGGTCCAGGAGGGCGTCCTCGGACAGGCGCTCTATCTCCGGGAACGACCCCCTGTAGAGTTCCAGGACGGTGTCGAGGTGTTCGGATCCACGTGTGGTCGTTACTGCTTCCAGGGTCATGGAAGGCTGATGCCCCGACTCCGATAACCGTCTTTCGGACGGTGGTTGTGGAAAAGGGAAGATGGGGCTTGCGCCCCTGTTTCCGATCACTCCATGGGGGTGATCCCGATGGTGATGTCCTTTCCGGTGACGTCCCATGTCTTGACGACGGATCCGGCCGGTTCCGCGACGAACACGAGCTCCCTGGCCCTGACCTCGCCGGCGATGTGGTCGCACCAGGTCTCGAAGAGGCCGATGAGGCGCTCCTCAGCGGAGACCTCGCAGCGCACGTACTGCTCGACGTTGAGCTTGAGCTCCTTGCGCATCTGCTGGATCCTCCTGATGAGCTCCCTGGCGTAACCCTCTGCCTCGATCTCGGGCGTCACGTTGAAGTCGATGAACAGGGTCCCCTCGAGGAACTCCACGGGTTCGATCTCGTTCTCCACGGAGGGGATCTCGTCCTTTCCGAGGTAGACGACCTTCTTGATGTTGCCCTGGGCGCAGAGGACCTCATCGAAGGTCTTGACCGCCTTGTTGACGCCGGAGTCGTTTCCGCGTACGAAGACCTGCAGGAGGGGCCACCTGAGCTTGGAACCCATCTTCGCCCTCTCGGCCGCGATGATGTCAACGATGTTCTGGATGAGCGAGGTGCTGTGCTCGACCTCCTCGTCGATGAGGGATTCGTCGTAGGACGGCCAGTCCTCCATGTGGACGGACAGGAGCTTGCCGCCCATGTGCTGGTAGACCTCCTCCGCGATGTGGGGTGCGATGGGGGCCAGGACGAGTGCGGTGTTCATGATCGCGTAGTGCAGCGTGAAGTAGGATGCGTCCTTGTCCGCGGCCATGTCGCTGTCCTCGGACCAGGACCTGTCCCTGACGAGGCACACGTACCATCTGGAGAGGTCCTCCATGATGTAGTCCTCCAGCATCCTGGCGAGCTTGTGGAGCTCCCTGGTCTCGAGGTACTCGGTGGCGGCCTTCTTCATCTTCTCTGTCCTGGAGATCATCCAGCGGTCCTCGTCGCGGAGGTTGGCGGACACGTCGGCGAGTGTCACCTTGTCGGGGTCGTATCCGTCGATCAGCATGTACGTGGACGTGAAGTTGACGACGTTCCAGTAGGTGTTGAGCACCTTCCTGGCGTTCTTGGGCCCGTCCTTCTGGAACGCGGTGTCCTCCCAGGGTGCGTTGGACTTGATCAGGTAGTACCTGAGGGAGTCCGCACCGACCTGGTCTATGAGCTCCAGGGGCTCGATGACGTTCCCGAGGGACTTGGACATCTTCTGCCCCTTCGGGTCGAGCACCCATCCGTGCATCATGACCTCGTCGTAGGGTGCGCGGTCGAAGGATATGACACCGGCGCCGAGCTGTGAGTAGAACCATCCGCGGGTCTGGTCGTGGGCCTCGACGATGAAGTCGCAGGGCCACCACTTCTCGAACTCCTCCGTCCTGTGGGGGTATCCGAGGGACGCCCATGCGGCCACCCCGGAGTCGAACCAGACGTCTAGGACGTCGGGGACCCTGTGCATGGTCTTGCCGCAGTCGGGGCAGGTGAACGTGACCCCGTCGATCCAGGGCCTGTGGGTGTCCATGCCCTCGGTGTACCCCTCGCCCTCCTCGAGCTCCCTGTACTGTCCGACGACCTTCCTGGACCCGCACTCGCACTCCCACACGGGCATGGGGATACCCCAGTACCTCTGACGGGAGATGCACCAGTCCCTGGCGCCTTCGACCCAGTTCTTCTCCCTGGATGCGCCGGCCCAGTCGGGGACCCACTTCGCGCGGTCGATCTCGTCGAGCATCTGGTCCTTGCAGTCGGGGACGGTCACGAACCACTGCCTCGTGTTCCTGTAGATGATGGGTGACTTGCACCTCCAGCAGTGACCGTACCTGTGCTTGATCTTGCTGGTGTTGAACATCAGACCCCTGGCGGAGAGGTCCTTGATGATGTCGTCGGCGACGGTCTTGACCTTCTTGCCCGCGAGCATGGGGAACTCGTCGGTGTACCTTCCGTTCTCCGCGACGGGGCAGAAGGGCTCGATGCCGTACCTCTTGCCGGTCTCGTAGTCATCGGGACCGTGTCCGGGCGCGGTGTGGACCAGTCCGGTGTTGTCCTTCTCGACGTAGTCCGCGGTCAGGACCCTGTGGGTCCAGTCGTTGAGCGGTGCCGCCTCGAGTGCGAACGGGGGGATGTAGGCCATGCCCTCCATGTCCCTGCCCTTCATCCTGTCGAGGACCTCGAAGGACTCGTAGCCGCCCTTCTGGAGGACGTACTCGGCCTGGGACTCGAGGATGTAGACGACCTCCGATCCGGTGGGGCCGGTCATCCTGACCTTGGCGTAGTCGAAGTCGGGGTGGACCGCGACGGCCATGTTCGCCGCGAGGGTCCAGGGGGTGGTTGTCCAGATGAGGAGCGATCCCTCGCCGTCGACCAGGGGGAACCTGACCATGATGGACGGGTCCGTCTCGTCCCAGTACTCGATCTCCGCCTCCGCGAGCGCGGTCTCGCACCTGGGGCACCAGGTGACGACCCTGCTGGCGGGTTTGAGGAGGTCCTTCTCGTATGCGCGCTGGAGCGTCCACCAGGCGGACTCGAGGTAGTCAAGGTTGATCGTCTGATAGGGTCTGTCCCAGTCCATCCACACGCCGAGCTGCTTGAACTGCTCGGTCATGTCGGCATGGAGCCCGAGTGCGAACTCCTTGCAGGTGGTCACGAACTTGTCGATACCCAGCTCCTCGATGTCCTTCTTGGAGTGGACACCGATGTTCTTCTCGACCTTGACCTCGATGGGGAGTCCGTGCATGTCGAAACCGGGCTGGTCGCGGACGTTGTATCCGTTCATCCTCCAGTACCTGACGAGGATGTCCTTCACGGTCTTGTTCATCGCGGTACCGAGGTGGATGGCCCCGGTCGTGTACGGGGGTCCGTCGACGAAGTAGAACTTCTTCCCGTCCTTCCTCAGTTCCTTGGTCTTCTCATAGGCGTTCTCGGAGTTCCAGTATGCCTGGATGTCCTTCTCGATGGCCTTGGCATCATAATTGGCGCGGATCTGCTTTATCATCGCTCGTCCCTTTCCCCGGGTTATCTTTCCCGGAATCTGGGACACCATCCGAGTGACGGTTAAAAATGTAGCGATGTCCCGTCGGTCTGGATGAAATCCCTCATCGCGTCCGTGATGGTGTCGTCGTTCCTGATGAAGAACACCCCGCAGTGCCCCTCGGACGGTCTGTAGCAGCACAGCATCCAGTTTGCACCATGGCCCCTGTCCACGATCACCGCCTCCCCTCCGTTGAGGGCCACCTCCGACATGGTGGCGGACCACTTCCTGTCGAGGTTCTCGAATGAGTCGTACAGGGAGTGGTTGACGATATCGATCCCGTGCATGCCGACCATCTCCTCGAACCTGTCGTTGTGGTAGCGGATCTTCAACTCCGCCCCGCGCCCGGAGACATCGGGGAGGAGCTCGACGATGCAGAACGGCAGCGGGAAGTTGCCCATGCCCTCGAACATGCGGCCGGCGTTGAACGTGGGGTTCGACTCCCTGTGCCTCATCAGCTTGATGCTCTCGCGGTTCTTGTTGTGCTCCCCCGGGGTGCGTACGCGTCCCTGGAGCACCGTGCCGTCCGACATGATGTACGACTTCCCCTCCACAGCCACCACATGGCGTTTGGAGACGACGGAGCTCTTGTTGATGTGTATGAAATCACCGACGGGGAGGGAGGCGACGACGTCTTTCAACGGCGCGTACGTCCCGAGGACGTTGCCGTCCTGCAGGTGCACCATGGTCTTCCTTCCGGATCTCACGATGTACATCACGTCATCAAAGTTGGTACCGTTCCTGTCGAATAGGTCCTGAGCGCTTCTCATGGGCGGTTCCCCCGTCGGTCCGATGCTCGAACTTTTTTCGAGTCCTCGAACTTATTACGACCACTAGCACTTGACGATTAATAAATCTGTCACAGGGGCGGGGGATGAATCACCGTCCGTCGACGATATGGCGTATGGCGAGGTTGGCGAGGGTCATGCCGAACACCGCGGGGACCGTCGGGAGGGAGCCGAGGACGCTCTTCCCGTGCTCGTCCCTGTCGCCGGGTCTGGCGATCGGCGGTTCCTCGGAGAAGACACACGTGATGCGGGAGGTGTCCAGGTCCCTGGTCCTCTTGCGTACCGCCGCGGCCAGGGGGCACACCCGGGTCGATGAGAGCGGGGCCACGCGTATCATCTGCGTGTCTATGTGGAGGGCCGCGCCCATGGACGAGAACGTCACCGTCCCCGTGGACGCCGCATGTCTCAGCAGGGCCACCTTGTGCTCCACCGTGTCTATGGCGTCCACGAGGGCGCCGTACCCGCCGTCCATGATCCCGGGGACGGTGGACTCCGAAACCATGACGGACACCGCCTCGATGTCGATGTCCGGGTTAATCGAGCGGGCGCGTTCGCATGCGACCTCCGCTTTCGGCCTACCGACGGTGTCGACGGTCGCCAGGATCTGGCGGTTCAGGTTGGATCCGGAGAAGACGTCCGCATCCACGACGCGTATCCTGCCGATCCCCGCCCTGACGAGTCCCTCGAGGGCGTAACCGCCGACGGCACCGCATCCGCACAGGACGACGGATGCGGAGCGGAGCCTCTCCACCCCCTCGTCACCGAGGAGGAGCCCGGTGCGGTCAGAGATGCCGTCAGCCATCCAGCAGCCTCCCCGCGTTGTCGTCCGCGATCCCGAGCAGGGTGTCGGCATCCGTGCCCATCAGCCCCGCAAGGCGTTCCGCGAAGGCGCGCATCCCCGTGAACCCCCTTCCGTGGTGCGGGGCATCGGTCTCCAGGAGCAGCCTGTCCTCCGGGATGGCCCCGAGGAGTCTGGAGACCCTGACGTCGGAACGGGACAGTATGCGGGGGGACACCGAGAAGTGGCACCCGACCTCCGTGAACGGCCTCACGTAGCTGTCCGACCCGTAGGAGTGCAGTATCACGCCGCGGCAGCCGTCGGCGTGTCCCCTGAGCGATGACAGCACCTCCGCCTCGGTGCCGACCATGTGGACGGTCACCACCCTCCCGAGGGACGATGCGATGTCCAGCTGGTCCTCGAACACCGGGCGTTGGACGGACAGGTCGCCGCGCTTGGAGTCCAGGCCGATCTCCCCGACATGCGATCCGTCCGACAGGACGTCCAGGAGTGCGGAGCGGGTGTCCGCGGACCATTCGTCCGCGTACCAGGGGTGGACCCCGTAGAACCTCACGGCCCTGACGTCGTCCAGCGCCGCCTGTGCCGCCCACTCGTCCCTCCTGGCGGTGCATGCGAGCATACGGTGGCAGTCGCTGATGTCGCCGTAGTCCGAATCGTACCCATCCTCCACCATGTGCAGGTGGGAATCCGTGAATCCCGTTCCGCTCATCTGATATCGGATGTGTATTCCCGTCATCGTTCATACCATTGATGTTAGGTATCCCTAAATTTAAATAATTATTTTAGGATTACCTA
>JAZODL010000170.1:0-7190 GCA_045596945.1 Candidatus Methanomethylophilaceae archaeon
ATTCCCCGATACCATTGCCACTGTGGCTCAGCGGTAGAGCGGCGGTTTCGTAAACCGTAGGCCGGGGGTTCGATCCCCTCCAGTGGCTCCTCTTCTCACAACATCGGTTCCCAGTAGACCATCCTCATCGAGTTCTCCGCCCTGTAATGGACTACGTCCCCGTCGATGGAGGGCTCCAGCACCTCGCGTACGGCCTCCTCCACACCCTCCGTGCGGCCCATGGCCGCGAACGAGGACAGCTCCCTCGCCACCAGGTCCTCCACGGGGATGTCCGCCTCGACGACCGTCCGGAAGACCTCCTCCACGGGCGCCCTTCCATTGGCGGAGAGCCACTCCATGGCGGGGGACCGGAGCCTGGCGCCGTACCCGTAGTCCCTCCCCAGGCGGTTCCAGACGTCGGCGTGCAGGTCGTCCCCGTGGTTCTCCACCCAGGAGACCAGCACGCACCAGCGCTTCGAAGCGGCCTCCATCCTGATGATGGATGCGGGGGAACCCGTCCCGGGGCAGAGTGTGGCGATGCAGGTGTCGTACGCCTTCTCCGACGAGACGTCGTTCCAGTCCATGTCGAGGCGGACCAGGTTGCGTACGCCCGCATCGGATGCCAGTGCGGTCAGGCGGTCGAGCATGCGGGAGGAGGTGTCCAGACACGTCAGCCTCCCCACACGGGGTGCGATGCCCAGCGAGTAGGTTCCGGGTCCGGACCCGATCTCGAGGACATCGTCTGTCGGACCGAGGACACCCAGTTCGACCAGGCGTTCGACCACGCGTACGGGGATGTCCCCCTGTTGGAAACCAGAGTATCTGTCGGAGTACTCGTCCCAGAAACGCAGTCCCTGCTCGTACGAGAGGCCCTCTCCCTGGAATGGATGTATGTCTGACATGTTCGTCACCTCAATCCGTGCACTTCATGCGAATGGCTGTACCCGTCGTGGGTGTGGTGGTAATGGGCGAGTTCGGCGGGGAACGTGTGCGGGATGACGAACGGGCGGCCCTTGTGGACGATGACGTCGGAATCGATTCCGTACACGTCCCTGATGAGTTCCTCCGTGATTATCTCCGAGCCCCCGTACGCCCTCACGCGGCCGTCCTTGATGAATATGAAGCTGTCGGAGTAGTGGACGGCCAGGTTGATGTCGTGCATGGTCATAATCGTGCACATGCCGCGGGAGACCACGGCGTGCAGGATGGAGTGCATGGTGGTGTGCTGGTTCGAGATGTCCAGGTTGTTGGTGGGCTCATCGAGGACCAGGATGTCGGGTTCCTGGGCCATCGCACGGGCTATCTGGACCTTCTGGTACTCCCCGCCGCTGATCTCATCCGCGTACCTCATGGCCAGATGTTCCAACCCGAGGGACCTCAGGACGCCCCATGTGATGTCGATGTCCCTGTTCGACATGCCCAGTCCCATGTGCGGCCTCCTGCCTATGAGCACGGTGTCGAACACCGTGGACCTCACCGGAGGGCTGCGCTGGGGCACGTATCCGACGTGTTTAGCCAGATCCCTCCCGGAGAGTGCGAGGATGTCCGTACCGTCTATGGAGACCGACCCGGACTGGGGCCTGTGGAGGTTGCACAGGCAGCGCAGGAGCGTGGTCTTCCCGACACCGTTCGGTCCCAGGATGGACACGATGCTGTTGCCACCCACCTCGAACGAGATGTCATCCAGGATCCTCCTGCCACCGTAGGAGAACGACAGGCCGTCCACGGTTAGCATCATGCCGCCGCCCCCTTCCCGCGGTACCCCTTCACCAATAGGTACAGGAACAGGGGCCCTCCCAGGAACGATGTTATTATGCCCACGGGCAGCACGAACGGCAGGAGGGTCTGACCCACGCAGTCCGAGATCAGGAGGATGATGGCCCCCAGCAGCATGGATCCGGGGAGCAGGTACCTGTGGTCGTTGCCCATCGCCAGGCGTATCATGTGTGGCCCCAGCAGTCCGATGAACGCGATGACCCCCATGAACGAGACGATGACCGACGTCACAAGTGCGGACAGAAGCAGGGACACGAGCCTGAGGGTCTGGACATCGATGCCCAGGGACTGGGCGACTTCTGCACCGCTCTCCAGTGCGTTGAAGTCCCATCTCTTCCAGATGAAGAACGCGGATGCGATCAGGACGACCGCCGCCACGATGGCCAGTTCCTCCCATCCGGCCTTCCCCAGGGACCCGAACTGCCAGAACACGATCATGGACAGGGCCGTGTCGTTGAAGATGTACTGCAGGGCACTGATCCCCGCCGAGAATATCGAACTGATCGCGACCCCTGCCAGAACCATGGTCTCCGCAGACACCGTGGTGAGTTTGACGAGGGCGATGATCACGCCCGTCGCGATCATCGACCACAGAAACGCGCATATCGTGATGAAGTATGGGTTCGTGAAGGACACGGATGCGCTGCTCTGACCGACGATCGCCCCTCCTCCGAGGACGATCCCCAGGGCGGCTCCGAACGCCGCCGCGTTGGATATCCCCAGGGTGTACGGCGAACCGAGCGGGTTCCTGAGGACGCACTGCATCACCGTTCCGGCGATGCCCAGTCCGAAACCGGCCAGGATCCCGCAGGCTATCCTCGGGAGGTACAGGTTCCAGATCAGGATGACGTCCGAGGCGTCGTTGGCGGGGTTGTCCCTGTCGATCAGAATCCTCACTATGTCCTGGAAGGGGATGGAGCCCACGTCCAATTTCAGAGTGGTGATGGCGGAAATCACCATCATCGCCGCCAATGTCGCCAGCGCAGCCGTTCTTCTGCGGTTGTACCTGCTGTAGCCGTCCCTGTCGTGGTCCTCGTGGTCGGTCATGGGCTGTGTCCCCGTTTCAAAGGTAGGTTATCCCGTTCTCGTCGACGCTGATTCCGCCGTGGATCGGGTTCCCGCGCCTCTCCTCGTAGAGGCGGTTCATGTCCTCGTACACGGACGAATCTGCCACAGGGGGAACGTCGGAGGCGGTCTCGTTGCGGAGTGAGTCCGATGTTCCGAGGAATCCCTCGTAGACCGCGTCGGCCCTCTCCTCGAACTCCTCGTCCGAAATCAGTCCGTACGCATCGCGGAGTATCTGATAGGCTCCCACGAGGACGTTCTCGTAGTTCATCCCCGTCCAGATGTACGGGCAGGCTATGTACGCCTCATGGCCCTTGAACAGTTCCATTATGCCCCGGTCCGTGTTGGTGGTGCATGTGTAGATCCCCGTCGCGTCCATGAAGAGTATCGTGTCATCCTCGATGTTGTTCTTTATCGTTGTCGCGGAGTACGTTCCGACGTGGCTGTGCTGATCGACATCCCCTGAGGCGTCGGCCATGATGTTGGTTATCCCCGCCAGTTCGAAGGGCATGTAGTACGACATCGAGGAGTCCATTCCATGGGCTCCGTTGTACGCGAGGGAGCATATGAACCCAGTGCGTCTGTCGGTGATCCTGTCGCGGATGCTCAGGATATCGTCCACAGTCTCGTCTATGAGGGATTTTAGGGCCTCGCCACGCTCCTTCATGCCGAGGACCATGGACATCTTGTCGATCTGTCTTACGAGGTCCGTCGTCATCTCGAAGGTCCCGTTCTCGAGGAAGGTGTATATGTATCCGATGTGGAACACGTTCAGTCCCGCCGCCCTCAACGAGTCCATGTCGTTCTTGTACGTGTTCTCGAACTCGGCCGGGACCACGACTAGAGAGGGCTTGAGGTCCAGGATGGCGGATGTGTCCCCGGGTGCCACACCGCAGTTCACCGATGTGAATCTCAGGTCGGGGTTGTTCAGAGATTCGGCCTTTCCGACGTACATGAACGCCTTGCCCATGTAGTTCGTCTTGTCGTTCATGTCCACCATGACGCATTTCTCGGAGAGTCCGAAGTATGTGATCCATCTGAACGAGTCCTGACCTATCGCCACGATTCCGTTGTCCAGATTATCCACGGGAGTGATCTCGAATCCTGCAAAATCTTTGGATTCACCATCAACGGGCGATTCATCGTAGAGAATCGTCGCACCTGCCGCGGCAAGGGCCACAAGGGCTACCACCGCGATCGCGATGACGCTGCTGCGCTCCATGGGACACGGATGTCCCATGGAGTTAATAATACTAATCCAGGATTAGTAACACTATGGTATTACGAATATAACAACAGTATTATCATCAATCCTTCTTCATGTAGGTGTTGACTATCTTGACGGCGCAGACGTCCCCGCACATGGAGCAACCCTCCTCCTTCTTGGTGCAGCCACGCTCCCTGTACCTGCGGGCCTTCTCGGGGTCGATGCACACATCGAACATGGTCTCCCAGTCCAGTGCCTTCCTGGCACGGGCCATCCTGGAGTCCAGTTCCCCTCCGATTCCCCTGGACAGGTCTCCGACGTGTGCGGCGATCCTCGATGCGATGACACCCTCCCTGACATCGTCGACGTCCGGCAGGGACAGGTGCTCGGCGGGCGTGAGGTAGCAGAGGAAGTCCGCTCCGTTCTGCGCCGCGATGGCACCCCCAATGGCACCCACGATGTGGTCGTAGCCGGGTGCAATGTCCGTGACCAGGGGTCCCAGGACGTAGAACGGTGCCCCGTGGCACATGCGCTTCTGGATCTGCATGTTCATAGGCACCTGGTCCAACGGGACGTGCCCCGGTCCCTCGACCATGCTCTGGACCCCTGCCTCACGGGCCCTCTGGACCAGATGTCCGAGGGTCATGAGCTCCGTGATCTGCGCCTGGTCCGACGCGTCGTCTATGCACCCCGGCCTGAAGCCGTCGCCCAGGGACAGTGTGAACTCGTACTTCCTGGCCATCTCCAGCAGGTAGTCGAAGTTCCTGTAGAGCGGGTTCTCCTCCTCGTTGTGGAGGATCCACGCCGTCAGGAAGGAGCCGCCCCTGGAGACGACGTCCATGGTCCTGCCGGACCTCTTCAGCCATCCGACGCTCTCGCGTGTGATGCCGCAGTGGACGGTCATGAAGTCCATCCCGTCCCTGGCGTGCCTCTCTATGCCGTTGAAGATGTCGTCCTCGGTCATCTCCACGACGGCGTTCCTCCTCGCCGCCGTGAGCCCGGTCTGGTATATCGGGACGGAACCCATCATCACGGGGCACTCGGCCAGGAGCCTCGCCCTTATGGCGTCTACATCCCCTCCGGTGCTGAGGTCCATGACCGCGTCGGCACCGTACCTCATGGCGACCTTGAGCTTCTCCAGTTCCGAGTCCAGGTCCACTATGTCGCGGGATGTCCCCAGGTTGACGTTGATCTTGACCGAGAGTCCCTCCCCGATCGCCGCGGGTTCGGCATCGTGTACCGGGTTGTGGGGTGCGCAGATGCGACCGGCGGCGATGCCGTTGCGGACGAACTCCGGGCTCACACCCTCCTTGTCCGCGATCCTCTTCATAAGCGGGGTGACGACCCCCCTCCTGGCCTCTTCCATAATGGTGCTCATGGGATATCGCCCACGGATTCGCAGTACACAGTAAATAAGGCTTGGCCATCTTCACGCGCACGCGCGAATACTTGCGCGCAATATAGAATATAAATATTATACGGAGATACGGGGGCGATCATTATGGATGGGAACATGCAGCAGGTCGAAGAGGGCTACGATGCGGACAGCATCGTCGCACTGAAGGGCCTCGAGGCCGTTCGCAAGAGACCCGGTATGTACATCGGTTCCACGGATTCCCGTGGACTCCACCACATGGTGTACGAGGTCGTGGACAACGGTATCGACGAGGTCATGGCAGGGTTCGCCACACAGGTCGATGTGACGATCAACGAGGACGGATCCATCACCGTCACCGACGACGGAAGGGGCATTCCGACGGGGATCAACCAGGAGGAGGGCAAGTCCGCGTTGGAGATGTGCCTGACCGACCTGCATGCAGGGGGCAAGTTCAACCAGAACAGCTACAAGGTCTCCGGTGGACTCCACGGTGTCGGTGTTTCCGTGGTCAACGCGCTCTCCGAGAGGCTCGTCGCCGAGATCGACCGTGAGGGCAAGAGGTTCAGGCAGTCATACAGGATCGGTGTGCCCGACGGACCCGTCGAGGTCGTGGGTGATTCGGACCGTCACGGGACCACCATCACGTTCTGGCCGGACAGGGAGATGTTCGAGACCGTCACCTTCGACTACACCACGCTGCAGAACAGGTTCCGCAACCAGGCGTTCCTCAACAGCGAGGCGACCATAAACTTCCAGGACAAACGCACGGGGAAGAGCGAGACCTTCCACTACGACGGCGGCGTGTCCGAGTTCGTGGAGTACCTCAACAGGTCCAAGACACCCATCCATCCCAGGCCCATCCGCTTCTCCGGGGAGAGGAACGGTGTCCTGATCGACATCGCGCTGCAGTACACGGACGGGTATAACGAGGAGATCGACTCGTTCGTCAACACCATATTCACCCCCGAGGGGGGAACGCACCTCACCGGGTTCAGGACCTCCCTGACCAAGACCATCAACGACTACGGCAAGGCGAACAACATCCTGAAGGACACGACACTCGAGGGGTCCGATGTCCGTGAGGGGCTCACGGCGATCGTGAGCATCAGGATGTCCGAGCCCCAGTTCGAGGGTCAGACCAAGGCCAAGCTGGGCAGCAGCGTCGCCCAGGGGGCGGTCTCCGGACTCATGAACGAGAAGCTCGCCGAGTACCTGATGGAGAACCCCTCCGTCGCCCAGACGATCCTGAGGAAGGCCATATCCGCCTACGAGGGCAGGGAGGCCGCCAGGAAGGCCAGGGATGCCACGCGCAGGAAGAGCGTGCTCGAGAGCACCAGCCTGCCGGGGAAGCTCGCGGACTGCTCCGAGAAGGATCCCTCCAAGTGCGAGCTCTACATCGTCGAGGGGGACTCCGCAGGGGGAAGCGCCAAGCAGGGTAGGGACCGTGCGTTCCAAGCCATCCTCCCCCTGAGGGGTAAGATCCTCAACGTGGAGAAGGCGAGGCCGGACAAGCTCCTGGACCACGAGGAAATCAAGAACCTCGCCATAGCGATCGGCGGCGGCATAGGGAAGGAGTTCGACGTATCCAAGATCAGGTACCACAACATCGTGATCATGACCGATGCTGATGTCGACGGAGCCCACATAGGCACTCTGCTCCTCACGCTCTTCTACAGGCAGATGAGGCCGCTCATCGAGGCGGGACATGTCTACATCGCGATGCCCCCGCTATACAGGGTCTACAAGGGCAAGAGGCAGATCTACGCCTACAACGACGAGGAGATG
>JAZODL010000171.1:0-1737 GCA_045596945.1 Candidatus Methanomethylophilaceae archaeon
CACCAGGGAGACGTTCATCGAGAAGTACAGGGACGTCTTCAAGGGGTCCGCCAGGTGGGACGCCGTGGAGTGCGACGACTCCCCCCTCTTCGGATGGGACGAGGCCTCCACGTACATCAGGAACCCCCCGTTCTTCGACGACATCTTCGAGGAGCCCGCCATCAGGAGCATCAGCAGGGCCAGGTGCCTCGCCAAGCTCGGCGACTCCATCACCACCGACCACATCTCCCCCGCCGGCGCCTTCGCCAAGGAGACCGACGCGGGAAGGTACCTCATGGCCAAGGGCGTCGAGCCCGCCGACTTCAACTCGTACGGCTCCAGGAGCGCCAACCACGAGGTCATGGTCCGCGGAACATTCGCCAACGTGAGGCTCAGGAACCAGCTCGTCCCCGGAAGCGAGGGGAGCCGCTCCGTGTACCTCCCCGACGGCACCGAGGACACCATCTTCGAGACCTCCCGGAGGTACGAGGAGGACAGGACACCGCTCATAGTCCTCGCGGGCAAGGAGTACGGAACCGGCAGCAGCAGGGACTGGGCGGCCAAGGGACCTCTCCTCCTCGGGGTCAAGGCGGTCATCGCGGAGTCCTTCGAGAGGATCCACAGGTCCAACCTGGTCGGCATGGGCATCGTGCCCCTGCAGTTCCTCCCCGGACAGAGCTGCGAGACGCTCCAGCTAGACGGGACCGAGACCTTCGACATCGACCTGGAGGACCTGGAGCCCAAGTGCACCGTCAGGGTCACCGCCTACAAGAACGGCCAGAAGCTCGAGTTCGACACGCTCTGCAGGGTCGACGTCCCCGCCGAGATCGACTACATCGCCAACGGCGGCATCCTCCAGTACGTCCTGAGGAGGATGGCGGAGTGATGCCGTCCGCACCCGTCCCCGGACGGGTGCGGAAACACACAACATCCCCCGGTCGCTGACGGACACAATACTTTTTATGTCTAGAGCGACTCGGGGTCTTCAGTGGGCCCGTGGGCTAGCTTGGTATACTTGTGCCTTCGGGAGGCATAGACTCCGGTTCAAATCCGGGCGGGCCCACTCTCATCCTGTTCCGATCCCTGTTCTCAAGATCCGTCATGGAGCACCCTCCCCTCTTCGATCGCGTTGTACACCACGGAATGCCGGTTCCCGGATAGTTCGGAGAACTCCCCTGGCGTGTAGACGAGGATGTCGACGGGGACACCCACCACACCTATCGCCAACCTGGCGCGGATGGCCTCCTCGACGGTGTCATCCGTCTCGGACACTATCAGCAGGTCCATGTCGCTGTCCTCGGACGCCTCCCCACGTGCGGCGGATCCGAAGAGGATCACCTTGACAGGGTCCATCACCGACAGGATCCTCTGCACGGCGATGTCGATCACACCGTAGTCGAAGGTCATGATGTGCAGTCGGTGGATGCGTATTTATCCGAATCGAGGGGATGATCGGGCCTCGTACAGCAACCTCCCGTCCCTGAGGGTCCTGCCGGCCAAGCCTGGATCCAGGTTCCTGTCGGAGACCACGTCCACCTCGCAACCGAGCTCCTCCTCCATATCGGCGAGGAACCCGCCCATCTCGAACACCGAGGTTCCCTCGGAAGGGGTTATGCAGAAGTCGTAGTCGCTGCCGGGACCTGAATCGCCACGGGCCCTGGAACCGAAGAGGATGACCCGACGTATGCCGCACCTGCGTGCTATCCCGAACACCATCGCGCTGAGCTCCTCGAAACCCGGTTGTGCATCCATGCGACC
>JAZODL010000172.1:0-9628 GCA_045596945.1 Candidatus Methanomethylophilaceae archaeon
GAAGCGCCGCAAGATGACGCAGTTCTCAGAGATATTCTTCAAGCTGTACATGGACGGGATCGTGTCCACGTGCAATCCGAAGAACATCACCAAGGAGGACATCTACGCGTATCAGCTCTTCAGGAGGAGGACGGTCCAGGACACCACGATCCTGAAGGACTTCTCCATGATCGGAGATCTCCTGGCGTTCGTCGGCAACTCGGCGATGCTCGAGTACAAGGCGGTCTACGGCAAGAAGAAGCCCAAGAGCTACAACGGCAGGAAGGACCCTCTCCCGAACGACACCATAGACAAGGTTTACGCATTGGCAAGGGAGACCGATGATTGGGCGCTCATGGAGGGCTGCACGGCCATAATCATGGGCTGCGCCGCCGGTCTCAGGCCTCAGGAGATCAAGAAGCTGTCGTCCGCAACGTGCATCACATGGAATCGAGGCCGTACGTCTATGTGGAGCACGTGAAGGGCGAGGGGTCGTGGGGCCGCAAGAGGAACGCGCCCATCAACGACGGTGTAGCCGATATCATCGAGAAGTATCTCGGGATGCGCGCGAAGATGATCCTCAGATACGGGATCCCGAGCGACGCGATGTTCCCGTCCCTGAGGGAGAGCAAGGAGTTCACCACCCAGCAGAATCTCAGCAAGATCAAGGGCAAGGTGCAGAGGCATCTCGGTGTCCCGAAGTTCGAGCTCAAGGACGGCCGCCGTGCATACGGCCAGAGGATGCTGGACAGAGGGGTCCCGATCGAGAACGTGTCGTATTGCATGGGGCACGATTCCATCGCCACCACTCAGAAGTTCTACGCGAACTACCGCGAGAAGAGGATGTTGGATGGCGTGTACAACGCTCTCGGGGGCGATCAGGTCCCGAATATGAATTGACATTATTAGCGGATTGTGAATCCGACGCACATCCCGCCGTTGAAACCCTTTACAGCATTCAAAGGCATCGGCCAGATGCAATCGGGGGCACCATTGGAATCGGGTGAGTAGAATCCGATTCGTAAACCGGTTGTGCTTTCGATGACTTGCTGGCTGTCGGATTCGAAACCGTAATATCGGTTCCGAAGCGGTTGTGAGTCGGACAAACGACGAGTTGGATTCACAACCGCGAAAAACCTTTTCACTCACACGAAGAAGCATGGCCAGATCGAAAAAAAGACCACAAATTTTATGCAAATTTGCATAAGGATGAGTGGGCCTACCCGGATTTGAACCGGGGTCAATGGCTCCCAAAGCCACAAGTATACCAAGCTAGCCCATAGGCCCACGAGACCACCAATCTGTGATTCATTATAAAATGATTGGTAGGCTCAGTTTTCCCAGGGGAAACGCGGGGACAGCAGCTCCGTGATCAGGGACGGGTCCATCCGATCCAATGTCGCATCGTGGCCCAGCACGAGCACCGAGTCCGGATCCAGGTCCCTCCCTATGCCCGCTGCGGCGGTCTCCGATTCAAGCATCCCTTCCGCACGGGTGTGGGCACGGTCCGCGATGACCGTCCACCTCCCATCCTCGATGAAAGGGGCGCCGTGCGGGTTGTCCCCCCATCTCCCGATGAAGTCGGACGAGGTGCCGACCCACACCGGGGGTCCGGGATGTCTGCGGGTGCGCGGAAGGGTGTCCCTTTCGAGTTCCACGATCACGCTCATGTCGGAGTCGTCCATCCCGTGAACTGCACGTAGGACCCCGAAACCGTGCTGGTCCAGTTTCCTGCACAGGGCGTATTGCGTCTTCCACAGCTGGGAGTAGAGGCTGTCCTCTATCACATCCGGCCTGGGGAACGACACGGAGATCAGGCGTGAGCCGTGGGTCCTGCAGATCCCCTCCAGGGCATCCCTGTCCAGGGGATCGCGTTCCCTCGGGAAGAAGAAGCGCTCGTCTGGGGAATCCAGATATGCGGCCGCCGCGTGCATGAAACGGGCCATGGTGTCCACATGCACCGCGGACGACACGTTCCTGCGTGGATCCACCGGATCGTACACGATGAGTGCCGAATCCATCTTCGGTCCCCTGCCCTCGATCTCGATCGCCGTACCGGATCTCCAGGACAGGCACCCCGTCAGGACACCGCGGAAGGAGCCGTACCTCACCACGAGCAGTTCGCAGAGGTAGCCCGAGAAACCGCGGGAATCCTGTTCGGCACCGTACGTGCCGATGCCCTTCATGAACCTCTTGAGAAGGCGGACCTGGTCCCTCTGCCCCTCCGACAGACGGGTCTTGATGTAGTGTGTGTGGAACGGGGTGCGGTCCACCGCGCTGCGGAGGTTCTCCGTGCTCTCCAGGCGGTAGCACGGGACCATGTCGACATCCATCCCCTCGAAGACACCACGTGTGTAGGGGTGGTCGGAGAACATGCGCTCTCCGTGGAGTATCTCCTCCCCTGCCATCAGGCCCACGCGCTCCATCTCGGAGCGGGGGACTGATTCGGGGAACATCATGAACACGTCCAGATCGGGGTCGGCTAGGAACGTCCCCTTGGAGAACGATCCCGCGAGCCTGACCTCCACATCGATCCCGTGTTCGGACATGTACCTGCGTATGATGCCGACGAGCCTCTCGGCCCTCTCGTTCATCGATCCGATCTCTTCGGTAGTTGGCACGATCCTGTCCAGGATCGTCCTCTCGAGGGTGTCGGCATCCATGGGGTGCACCTCAGAAGAACCCGCAGCGTCCCTGGACCAGTGCGGCCTTGGGGTCTGCTGGCAGCATGGGCAGCACGTCCTCGTCGGTGTCGACGACGACGTCTATCAGGCAGGTCCTGCCGCATTCGGTGGCCTCCCTGAGGGCATCCCCGATCTCGCCCGGCCTCTTGACGCGCATGCTCTTGGCACCGAACGCCTCGGCCATCTTCACGAAGTCCACCTGGTTGAGCGTGGTCTCGGAGTACCTCTGGTTCCAGAACAGCTTCTGCCACTGCCTGACCATCCCGAGCACCCCGTTGTTCAGGACGACGATGGTCACGGGCAGGTCCTCCGCGAGCGATGTCGCGAGTTCCTGCATGACCATCAGGAGTCCGCCGTCACCCGTGATCGCTATGACGTCCGATTCGGGTCTGGCGGCCTTCGCACCGATGGCGGAGGGGAGACCGAAACCCATCGTGCCGAACGTCCCGGACGAGAGCAACTGGCGGGGGTGGTCCACGTTGAGGTAGTGCATGGCCCACATCTGGTTCTGTCCGACATCGGTCGTGACGATCGTGTCGTTCCTCATGATGCGGTTGATCTCGGTTATGACCTTCTGGGGGAGGATCGGACACGCATCCGTATCGGGGTTGCATGTGCAGCGCCTCTTGAGTTCGATGCCCCTGGAGGTCCATTCCGGATTCGGTCTGTACACGCCACCCAAAGCGCCCATGAGCATCCTGATGACGCGTGCGGAGTCGCCCTGCAGGTTGACGCAGTCGTGGTGCTTGTGCTTGCCGAACTCTATGGCGTCCACGTCGATGTGGATGACCCTGCCGTTCTCACTCTGCATGCGGCTCTTGTTGCTGTACGTCCTGTCCGAGAACCTGCTGCCTATGGATATGATCAGGTCGGATTCGTTCATGGCGACCTTCGCCGCCATCCTGCCGTGCATACCGAGGGGCCCCATGTTAAGCTCGTGGGATGAGGGCACGACCCCCATGCCCATTAGGGTCATGTCCACGGGTGCCCTGAGCATCTCGGCGAACCCCCTGACCTCCCTGTACGCGTTGACGGCGCCCCCTCCGACGAGGATGACCGGTCTCTTCGATTCGAGGATCCACCTGACCGCCTGGTCGATGCCGGAGAGGTCCTCCCTCAGGGGTTTGACGCCGTACTCCTCGTCGAGGTGGCATTCGTCGACGTTGGAGTTCATCTGGTCCACGGGCAGGTCTATGTGGACGGGCCCCGGTCTGCCCATCTGGCATATCTCCCACGCCTCCGAGATGGCGTGAGGGAGCCTGTTGGAGTCCAGGACGCGGAAGTTGTGTTTCGTGATGGGCATCAGGAGGCTGTACGCATCCACCTCCTGGAACGCGCCGAGACCCAGCGACCCGGTACCGACCTGTCCGGTCAGTGCGATCATGGGTACCGAGTCCGCGAACGCGGTGGCGACACCGGTGACGAGGTTGGTCGCACCCGGTCCGCTGGTCGCGAGGCAGACTCCGGGACGTCCGCTGGCGCGGGCGTATCCGTCGGCCATGTGGGCGGCACACTGCTCGTGGCGTACAAGCACGTGCCTGATGTCCGCGTCGTAGAGTTCATCGTAGATGGGGATGACGCTACCGCCGGGGTATCCGAACATGAGGTCCACGCCCTTCTTCTCGAGCATCGTAACGAGTGCCTTCGTTCCTTTCATGTTAACGCCTTCTGTCGGTCGCATGTGTGCGCGAATAATAAAAATTTCCAGTGGTGACGGGCCCTGTGCCGGTAATATAGTTGCAAGGCATGGCCGAATCCATGATAGCAACAGGAATCAAAGGCACGAGGACCGTTGAGGTCACCGACGACAACACGGCGGAGGCCGTTGGAAGCGGAACCCTCCGCGTGTTCGCAACCCCTGCGATGGTGGCCCTGATAGAGGCCACCGCGAGTGGGAGCGTCGCCCCCCATCTGGAGGATGGCACGAGCACGGTCGGGACGCATCTGGATGTCGCCCATTCCGCCGCCACCCCCGTCGGCATGGAGGTTACATGCGAGACGGAGTTGGTGGAGGTGGACAGGAGGCGCCTGGTGTTCTCCGTCACAGTCAGGGATCCCGTCGGTGAGGTCGGATCGGGGACCCATGAGCGTTTCATCGTCGATGATGCCCGCTTCATGTCCAAGGCCGAATCCAAGCTGTCCTGACATCACAGGAACGCCATCACGGGGACCATGAGGCATCCGCACAGGACCGTGCGTCCCACTCCGCATACGTTGGGCAGGAACCCCACGATGGTCGAGAACAGCAGCACGAGGAGTCCGTACGGCCCGGTGAGCAAGGGGACCAGCACCAGGAGGAACGCCACCACCGCACGGTTCATGCGGACCGGGTCCACCATGTCCGAGACTCCGGACATGAACCTCCCCGACAGCAGTGTGAGGACGTACCCGAGGGAGGAACCCATCGCGGTAGACAGGAGCAGCATGAGGAACCCCTCGGAGAGTGCACCGCCGAGTCCGTCCCCCATGATCTCCCCGATCACCATCGCCGTCCCGGAGCGACCGCTCCCCGACACCGACAGGGTCACGAGTGACAGGACCGATGTCACGGTCCCGACGGAGGCGACCGTGGATATGAACCTCTCCGGTCTGTCCTCCCCGATGAAGCACGCCGCCACCGATGCACCGACCGTGGCCGTGATCCCGGGGAACCATCCCGCGATGCACCCGGTCACGACACCTCTGAGTCCGGGTCCCGGTCCCACGGGGTCCGCCCCATCATCCATCTGGGCGGGTGTGCGTCCGCCCTCCGATGACGACAGGAGCACGGGTATCCCGAACAGGCCGGAGAGGAGGGGGAGCAGGAGCGACCCCTCTCCGAACAGGCCGTCCGAACCTATCGGGAGCACCATGCACGCGTAACCCAGGGCACCGGACAGGAGGAACGCGGCGATGCCCCACGTCCCGCGCCCTCTGCGGAACTCATTGGACAGCAGGATCCCGGAGCACACCAGCAGCACGACGGGCGTGAACCCCTCCAGGATGTCCCCCGCCCCGGCCAGCAGTACGAGCTGCAGGGGGATGGACAGCAGGGTCGCACACGACGCCCCCACCAGGCTGCCTATGGCGGCCGCACGGACCGCGGCCATGCCCCTCCCCTCGAGGAGCAACCTGTGCCCGGGGAGGACGGACACGGCATCCTCCGAATCGGGGGCGCCGATGAAGACCGAGGGGACGAAGTCCACGAACGAGTGGACGACGGATGCCGAGGTGACACATGCGCAGACCGTGGTCGCGGCATCCACTCCGGGGGCGACGGCGGACACGACCTCCTCCATCGCTGGATACCCCGCCAGCATCATGGCGGCGAGGGTGTTGACATGGATCCCGGGGACTATGCCCGTGAAGAGGCCCATGCCGGCACCGATGACCGATGCCAACGATACGGAAAGAAGTAGGGCCATTTCCATGGCTCGTCGAGGGACGGATCACGTTAAGAAGGGGTGACCGTGCGGTCAGCATCGACGGAGCACGACGGGACGTCCATCCAGGACGGCCACCCTTATGAGCGCCCTGAGGGGTACCCCCAGCGATCTCCCGATCGCACCGATATCGTCGGATTTGTCGAAGACCACCGAGACGCACGATACCGTGACCCCGTTGGACGTGAGGGTGTCCACGATGGACCTGAGGGTGCCCCCGGTGCTGACGACGTCGTCGACGATCATGACCCTGTCACCCGGGGACAGGCCGTTTATGAACATGGACGATTTGGAGTACCCGGTCCTCTGATCCACCTTGATCTCCCCGGGGAGACCGTACTGTCTCTTCCTGATGACCGAGAACGGGATCCCCGTGCGGAGGGACATCCCGGTCGCGAGGGGGATGCCCATCGCCTCGGGGGCGAGGATCATGTCGAATTCCTCCTCGGAGATCCCGATGAGGCCCTCCACGACCTCCTCCAGGAGATCCGGGTCCATATGCGGGACACCGTCGCTGATGGGGTTCACGAAGTAGGCGTACTCGCCGATGCGGACCACGGGGCTCGACTCGAAACATTCCTCCAATCTCAGGAACCTACCCATCATGAACTCGCATAGGTGAATGATTTTTAATATTGCTCGCGGTTCACGCAACGATAACAATGAATGTCGAAGAGAGGATGGCCCTCGTTCTCAGGAACACCGAGGAACTCGTCACAGAGGAGGAGCTCCGCACACTCCTCACCGAGAAGGAGGAGCCCACCGCATACATAGGATTCGAGCCGTCGGGACTCGTCCATCTCGGATGGGTCCTCGTCGCACAGAAGATCAGGGATCTCACCGACGCGGGTTTCAAGGTCACCATCTTCTGGGCGGATTGGCACGCGTACATCAACGACAAGCTGGGAGGGGACCTCGAGAACATCCGCACCTGTGCGAGGTACATGGAGGACTGCTTCATAGCCCTCGGAGTTCCCCGCGACAGGGTCGAGTTCAAGTACGCCAGTCAGATGGTCTCCGAGGTCGAGTACTGGGAGACCGTCATCAAGGTGGCGAAGGTCACATCCCTCTCCAGGGTCAAGAGGGCGATGACGATCATGGGAAGGTCCGAGGACGAGGCCGAGGTGGATTCGTCGAAGCTGTTCTACCCCATCCTCCAGGCAACCGACATCTTCTGCATGGGCATGGACGTCGCGTACGCCGGTCTCGACCAGAGGAGGGCGCACATGCTCGCGAGGGATGCTGCCGACAAACTCGGATGGAAGAAACCCATCGCGCTGCACACCCCCCTCCTGCCCGGTCTCAAGGGCGGCAACAGGATGAATCCCGCCGAGGCCAAGATGTCCAAGAGCGATCCCAACAGCAGCATCAACATCCATGACGACAGGGAGTCGATTGCCAAGAAGATGAAGAAGGCGTTCTGCCCCCCAGAGAAGGAGTCCGAGGACGAGAACCCCGTCCTCATGCTCTGCAGGTACGTGATACTCCCGAGGAACGGCGAGCTCTTCGTGGACCGCCCCGAGAAGTACGGAGGTCCCGTGACGTACAGGACGTACGAGGAGATCACGGAGGCCTACTTCGGGGGATCCCTCTCACCCGTCGATCTCAAATCCGGAGTTTCCGACGGACTCGCGAAGACCCTCGAGCCCGTTGCGGAGTACTTCCGCGAGCATCCCGAGAACCACGAGGCCCTTGTCGAGGTCCTCAAGGGCATCGGGAAGCTCAGGTGAAACTCATTCCCCTTTTTCAAGGAGGTCCCGGGACTTTATGTCCCGGAAGACCTCCATCGTCCTCTTCATGCATATGTGGAGCATGGCCTCGACGTCCCCGATCCCGGAGAGTCCCGCTGCTCCGCCGTGTCCGCCGCCATCGGACATGGTCTCGGTACCGATGCCCTTCATGATCTCCCCCAGGTGGACGCCCCTGCGGACCGCATCCTGCGTGGCACGCGCACTGAGGCGGAACTCATCATCCCTCTGCGACCCCACGAAGACGACATCGGCACCGGCAGCCATTATCGCCCTGCATGAGGATGCTTCGAAGCTCCCGCCGTAGGATGTGGCGACGATGAGGTTCCCGACGCGGTCGAATCTGGTGCGCTCTATCGCCTTGAGCATGGCGATCTTCTCGGACATGCTGGCCTGGGAGCGTGTGAGATCCAGGGCCTCGTCCATGTCGATGCGACACCTGGTCATCAGGTCCGCGAAGGACATCATGAGTCCGGCGTTGGCGAACTGGAAGTGTCCGCTGTCGGTGATCATCCCGCCCATGAGCATCAGGGCCATGTCGCGTGTTATCCCCTTCCCCGCGGCGTCGATGAGGTCCTTTACGATCTCGCAGCAGGACGTCCTGCCGTCATCGCAGTGGAAGATGCGCACATGGTCCCATTTGCCCGTGGGTCTGTGGTGGTCGATGACCACGGCATCGTCGGGAATCGTCTGCTCCATCTCCAACTGGTCCGGCGAGGAGGTGTCGACGATCACCACCTGCTCGTAGTCGTTCAGATCGCAGTGGTCCAGGATGTGCACGTCCATCTTCTCGGCGACCATCTTCGCCACACGGTCCACGCCGTTGGGTGCGAATATGTCTGCTTCGGGGAATGCCATGGCGAGCGCATATGCGGAGCCGACGGCATCCATGTCTGCGTTGCCGTGGACCAGTACCACCTTCCTCCTGCCCTCGAGTGCTTCGGCGATCTTCACGAACATGGTCCCTCCATCCGTGGTGTTCTATAAAAGGTGTATCCGGCCCGGCAGCCCGGGCCGGCGGGGTCATCTCCTGCCCGTGATCCTCTGGATTAAGCCGTTCTGACCGAGCCCCGTGATGAGGATGTCGGAGTTGTACAGTCTGACCGTGACGAGTATGGTGACGGTGGCGAAGACGGCCATGTACACCAGTCCGGCCATGACGAGACCCACGTCCCCGTACATGAGGGCCTGCATGGCCATCATGGGGTGGGAGAACGGGATCGCGAAGGTCACGACCTGCAGAGCGGGTCCGGCGCTGTACCATCCGGAGAACATGACGATGAACATGGGGATCATCGCCAGCAGGCTGAGCGGCATGGTCATGGTCTGCGCCGACTTGTAGTTCTTGGCGAACGCACCCAGGACCATGCATATCCCGAGGGCGCATATGATCGACATGAACATGGACAGCATCACGAGGGCGTAGTCCGCGATGTCGAGCGACAACCCCAGGGAACCGAGATCCACACCGGACGACAGGGGATCCATGAGGGATCCCATGTAGATGCTCATCCCGATCATGTACGCGAGTCCGTACACCAGCCCCACAAGTGCGGCCGCGACGATCTTGCCCGTGACGACCGTGGTCCTCTTGATCGGAAGGGTCAGCAACGTCTCGAGTGTCTTGTTCTCCTTCTCGGAACCCATGGAGCTTATGACTATGCTCCCGACCATCATGATGATGATCATGATGATTATCGGGATCATCATCCTCTGGCTGGATCTCTGGCCCGATACGTCCTGGCGTGTCACGCCGCCGTGCGCGGTTTCGTCGATCACGGTGTTGATATTGTCC
>JAZODL010000173.1:0-2269 GCA_045596945.1 Candidatus Methanomethylophilaceae archaeon
TCCTAAGACCGCTTGGCCTCCCGACTTGCTCCTGCGGGAGTTGGCGGCGTGTCGCCGCAGCGATGACCGGAGGCCAACGATGGGTCCGACACTCACCCCCGGCGTAAGTCAGTGCCCGGAGAGCGGCGTCACCGCCGTACCGTGATGAGGTGTGTTAGCGCCCGGGGGACACCTCCATCCCCCGGCACGCCCGGTCACATCCTTATCGACAGCTTCGCCATCAGATCCTCCATCCCCGCCCTGTCGGGGAACCGGGAAAGCATCTCGTCGTACTCCTCCTCCCTCCCGTCCGGATACGGGTTGAAGCCCATGATCACGTGGATCAGCTGGGAGTAGAGGCAGAAGTCCAGCAGGTCCTCGGGGACCTCCTCGGTATCCAGTATCGTGGACATCACCACCACCCTCATCAGGGTGCTGGAACGCCCCACATACCTGCCCTGGGTGGGGACACCCCACCCCATGTACATCAGGGGGTCCCTCTCCACGAGGCCCATCCCCACCAGCCTGTCGTAGGAGTCCCTCAGGTCCCTGCACGAACCCTTCGTCGTCCTGCTGACACCCCTGCACCGGTTCACGTACACGGGCTGCTTCTCCGCCACGAACTCCGGCGAGGACACCCAGTTGCAGACCTCCTCCCCGTATCCGACGCCCTCGTCCCCGCGTATCCTGCCGAACAGGGTCTCCGCGATGGAGCGGAGGACCTCCTCGGGCGCGTCCGACAGGTAGTCGCTGACGTCGAACCTCGCCCATCTGTACGACCTGCTCCACTTCACCTTGAAGTCGCGGAACGCGGTGAACACCGCCTCCACGTCCCCGTATCCGAACCTTCCCCCGACATCGGCGAAGACCGATGTCAGCAGCTTGTCCCTCTCCTTCATTTGCGTCATCCTGCATCTCTCTCGATGCGGATGCGACCACCCGGGGATGCGGATATGAACGGGACACCGTGCGGTCACACTGACGGAGCGTCGGAACCGCCGTCGCTATGGATGTTAACAACGATGATTTATTAACCATGAACTGGATTCCCGTCCGATTCAAATGGTAACGATCACACCCGATGCTGAGAAGTTCATCAACGACCTCCTGGAGAAGAACCAGAAGGTCGGATACGGAATCAAGATCTACCTCTCCGGATTCGCATGCTCCGGACCCCAGTTCGGAATGTCCTTCCAGGAGAAGGCGCAGGATGGGGAGCACGTCGACAAGACCGCCAACGGCTTCGAGATGTACTACGACGACGAGACCAAGGAGGCCCTCGACGAGTGCGCCATCGAGTTCATCGACGACCCCAACTTCGGAACCGGACTCACGATCCGCAACCCCAACTTCGACGGTTGCGCATCCTGCGGTGGCGGCTGCCACTGATTCCGGAGGGCCGCAAGGCCCTCCCCAAACCCCAACACAACAGATTCTAGAATGGTGTTTCCGAGATGGGATTCCTTGTACACCCCCGTATAGTGCCCGACCGCGTGGAGGAGCGCCTCTACCAGGTCAACATGGTGAGGGGTTGCTGCGCCTCGAACACACTTCTGATACTGCCGACCGGACTCGGCAAGACCATCGTCGCCCTCGGCGTCATCGCCGACCACCTGTCCCGCGGGAGGGTGCTGGTCATGGCACCGACGAAGCCCCTGGTGAACCAGCATGCGGACGTCTTCCGCGAACTGCTCCTGGATGCGGATGTAGAGGTGATGACCGGCACCACCAGGCCCGAGAGGAGGTCCGAGATAATGTCCCGTGCGGACGTGGTGGTCACGACGCCCCAGTCCGTGGCCAACGACCTCGAGGCGTGCAGGTACGGATTGGACGGGTTCTCGCTGGTCGTCTACGACGAGGCCCATCGCGGCGTGGGCAACTACGCCTACGTCCGTGTGGCGGCGTTCTGCGGCCCCGGGATCCGCAGCATGGGGATGACCGCCTCCCCCGGCAGCGACGCCGGGAAGATCGAGGAGGTCTGCCTGAACCTGAACCTGAACAGGATAGACGTCAGGTCCGACGACGACCCGGACGTGTCCCCCTATGTCCACGACACCTATGTGAACAGGATAGAGGTCAACATGCCGAAGGACCTGGTGGATGTCATCTCCCTCCTCAGGTCCATGGTCGACCACTACTCCTCCGAGCTCATCAGCCTGGGGCTGATGAACAGGAACTGGCCGGCGTCCACCAAGCAGCTCCTCGCGATAGGCCGCAACCTGCAGGCGAGGCTGGCACGCGGGGAGAAGACCGCCATAGTGTTCAGGGGACTGACGCTCCAGGCGATGTG
>JAZODL010000174.1:0-4963 GCA_045596945.1 Candidatus Methanomethylophilaceae archaeon
CACATCGAGTGTTCCGCGATGATCAAGGCACACATGGGAGACACCATCGACATCCACGGTGGAGGTAACGTCCTCATCTTCCCGCAAGGCGAGAACGAGATCCTCCAGACCGAGGCGGTCACCGGCAAGCCCCTGTCCAACTACTGGATGCACAACGGCATGCTGCAGGTCAAGGGGCACGGCATGAGCAAGGAGGAGAAGATGTCCAAGTCCCTGGGCAACTTCTTCACAGTCAAGGACGTGGCCGAGAAGTTCGACACCCACACCATCAGGTTCTACTTCCTCAACACCCACTACATGAGCCCCCTCGTCTACGGCGAGGACATGCTCGAGGAGGCCAGGTCCGCACTCGGCAGGCTCGTCAACAACTACAGGGAGCTCGTGTCCTACGTCAGGAACGCACCCGAGGGCGACGCCGGTTCCGACGACTGCTGCGACCTCATAGAGGGCTACAGGTCCGCGTTCAGGGACGCCATGGACGACGACTTCAACACCAGGCAGGCCATCGAGGTCATGTTCCAGATCGCCAGGGCCACCAACAGGGCGATGGGCGAGAAGACGCTGACCAGGAAGGCGGCGGAGAGGCACATCGCGCTCATCGACGAGTTCAACGGCATCCTCAACATCATCCCCCAGGACGACGGTGCGGACGACGGCACACTCGACTCCGTCATGGACATCCTCATCGACCTCAGGGCGCAGCTCAGGAAGGACAAGAGGTACGACCTCGCCGACATGATCCGCGACAGGCTCAAGGAGTCCGGCATCGCACTGGAGGACTCCTCCGACGGTGCCAAGTGGAAGAGGATCTGAGAAACACGTTCAACGGGTCCGGGGGATCCCCCGGACCCATCATTCTCCAGAGATACGCCTGCGGGCCTCCTCCACGAGCTCGCAGGACTTGCAGCGCTCGCCGACGGTGGGCTCACCGCATCCGCAGAGATGCAGGTTGGACTGGGGGTACTCCCTGTGCAGCATCGGCCTCAGGGTGTCGTACGAGGACATTATGCTGAACCTCGCACCGGGCGACCTGTCCTCCAGGTCGTCGACTATGTCGCGGTACTGGTTCCTGAGCGCCTCCTTCCAGTAGGGGCACTCCCCGTCCCAGAACTCCATACCGGAGACGATGGCGTAGAGCAGTGCCTCCTTCTCCGGGATCAGCCTGAGCGGCAGGAACCTGGGGATCAGCCCGGGCTGGACCTTGGTATGGGGGCCGAGCCTGGCGAGCCTCTCCACATCGCCCCTGACGAAGTTCATCATTACCGACTGGGCCATGTCGTCGAGGTTGTGCCCGGTTGCGAGGTAGCGGGCACCGATCCTGCGGGCCTCGTCGTTCATCAGCCTCCTCCTGAACACGCCGCAGTAGGTGCAGGGGCTGCTGTCGGTGCAGTGGGGGGCGATGCGGTCCATGGTGACCCCCAATTCGGAGAACGACCTCAGATGGAAGTGTATGCCGTTGGCCTCGCAGTACCTCCTGACGATGTCGACGCTCGGGGGCCTGTAACCGTCTATGCCCTCGTCCACGGTGATGGCGTGGACCTCCACGCCGTTGCGGGGACCGAACACGGATGCGACCATCCTGAGTGCGACCATGCTGTCCTTCCCGCCGGAGACGGCCACGGCGATCCTGTCACCGTGCTGGACGTCGATCTGCTTGCGGATCTCCCTCTTCACCCTGCGGTCCACATAGCGCATGAAGTGCTCGGCGCAGAGGTGCGTACCGTTGTAGCGGATGAACGTCACCGCGTCCCTCCCGCAGTGGTCACATCTCATCGGGGTCCACCTCCCTGGACATCTCGCGGTCCAGGATGGCTTCCATCTTCGCCGCCAGCACCTTCGAGGGGATGTCGGGTAGCGATATCAGGGTCGTCCTGCCGTTGCCGTCGTTCCTGACGACGGTCCTGAGGAAACCGGCCTTCTCCAGGTCCTGTATGTATGTCCAGAACTGCGTGTGCTTGCGTGCGGCCACACCGTACTCCTCGCACACCACGGCGTAGGTCTTCTCGGCGGCGGACATGTTGATGTTCAGGTTGGTCTTGATCGCACGGGCGACCGCCAGGAGCGACACCTTCCTGTTTACGTCGAGGCTGACCAGCTTGGACTCGGACACCGTGCTGTATATCATGGCCTTCGCGGCGCGGACGTGCTCCACGTCCACCTCCACGCGGTCGTCGCCCTCGGCGATGTTGGCCGCACGGTCCAGGAGCTCTATGGCCATCCTGGCGTCACCGTAGTCCGCGGAGTTGTCCGCTATGAGCGCCAGCGCGTCGTCGGTGATCCTGCCGGGGTACAGTGCCTCCTGCGCCCTGGCGGTGACGATCCTGAGCAGCTCCTCGCGGGTGTATCTGTCGAACCTGACCACGTTGGACCTGCGGAAGGACGACACGGACGCCTCGTCCATGTAGTCGTAGACCGGGTCCTGGGAGATCAGGATCAGGGACACACGGGCGGAGTGCTCCGCACCGTCGGAGAACCTGGTGAGCTGGTAGACTATGTCGACGGTGCCCTTGCGTATGAGGACGTCCACCTCGTCCAGCACGATGACCATGCTGCGGTTGTTGTCCATCAGGTGGTTCCTCAGGACGCGGGCCATCTCCTCCACCGAGAAGCCCCTGTCGGGGTAACCGGGATCGAAGAAGCGTATCATCTGCAGGATGACCGCGGCCTCGGAGTTCCTGTTCCTGCAGTTGATGAACAGCACCTCTATGGGGCGGCCCCTGTCCCTGCAGTAGTCGGACATGTCCCTGCAGAAGCGCTTCGCCGTCACCGTCTTCCCGGTGCCGACGCTGCCGGTGAGGAACGCCGTGCACGAGCGCCCGTGCTGGGCCAGGGGGCGGAACAGCACCTCGAGGGAGGACATCTGCCCCTCCCTGTCGGTGAGGTTCTCGGGGACGTAGTCGTAGTCCAGCTTCGACGCGTCCGATATGATGTTGGATGCGTTCTCGAACATGTCAGTTCCTGCTGTGGCGGGTGAGTCCGGAGCACGGGATCACATCTATGCCCTCCCTCTCCCAGACGTCGCATATCAGGTTGATGCCCAGGGAGTCAGAGGACATGTGGCCCGAGATGACTATGTTGACGTTGTGCTTCCTGGCCTCCTCGATGTGGCTCTCGGGGAAGTGCATGCCGACGACGGTGCCCACACCGGCCTGTGCGAACTTCTCGTAGATCTCCTTGGGTCCGGATGTCCCGCCGGTCATCTTGCACACGATCCTCCCGCAGCGGGAGGTCTTGGATCCCACCATGATCTTGGGCGGGCTGTTGAACCTGGCGGCGTCCCTGAACTCGGGCTCGGTGTAGAGCGTGTCGATGATATCCCCCAGGGTCCTGGGCTGCGCGGTCTCGAACATGCGGGTCATGTAGTCCTGGACCATGTTGTCCGCGGGGGAG
Source organism: Candidatus Methanomethylophilaceae archaeon (assembly GCA_045596945.1). Classification (GTDB taxonomy): domain Archaea; phylum Thermoplasmatota; class Thermoplasmata; order Methanomassiliicoccales; family Methanomethylophilaceae; genus Methanoprimaticola. The sequence continues at coordinate 3,391 of JAZODL010000174.1, forward strand.
TGGATGTTGAACAGCGGGATCCCCAGCAGCCTGGCGGCATCCACGGCCTGGTTGTAGTTGGATCCCATGACTCCCCTGAGGACGTCGTCCATGCGGCCCTTCATCAGGCCCTCGGCGACGTTGATGGGGACGCCCGCGTCGTGGTACATGTCGGTCTGCATCCACATGACCTCGGGGAAGCAGGTCCTGGCGGTACCGATGGGGTGGTGTGCGACCACGGCGGAGATGTTCCTGCCCCTCTCCCTGAGCCTGTCCGCCAGGAGCACCTCGCCGGTGCCGATATCGACACCCCACATGAAGCACTCCGCCTCGGCTTCGAGGTCGTCCTCGGGGCAGAAGGAGAAGCGGGAGTCGGCGTAGGGGTTCCAGAGGCGCTCCGGGTCGAACAGGTCCCTCCTGTCCTCGGGCAGCTTGTCGTATGCCTCCTGGGCATCAGAGAGCACGCGGTCCACCTCGTCCCTGGGACGGGGGTCCTTCGACATACCGGCCTCTATCGCGAGCCTGTAGGCATCCTTGATCTTCATGACGTCGGGTAACGGGCTACAGGTTTTTAACGGTGAGTAGAAGGGGTGAAGGGGTTTGCGGACCCCGGTCCGATGGGTCGGCCTGTCCGTGTCCCCGGATCACCAGGGCGGGTTGCCGGTGGTGACCAGCGCGGTGTTGTACTCCTTGACGGCGTTGTACGAATCGAGGATGGCGTAGATCCACACGCAGAACGATACCAGGGACAGCAGACCCGCCACGAACACGAACATACCGACCTCGGTCTGCACCAGACCGTACAGGCAGTAGAACGCCACGACGGACAGGAGTATGGAGGCCACGAGGATCGCTATGCCGCGGTTCACCTTCCCGGCGTACATGTGGCCGAGACCGGGGACCACTATCGAGAGGATCAGGACCATCCCCTCGCTCTTCTTGTTCATCAGTATCCTGGCGTCCGAGCCCGCCCCGTTCCCGGGGAGATCGGCGATCCGGTACCCGCACCAGTTGCAGTAGCTCGAATCGGGGTGCGACAGTTCCTTGCCACAGTTGGGACAGTACATCATCTCATCTCCGGCGTTTCTGCCACGGATATGCGTACACGATGATTTAGCGATTGTCCAAACTACCCAATGTGAATTATAATTGTTGGATGATACATCCAACTAATGTTACAGATAGCGGTCTACGGAAAGGGCGGGATCGGGAAATCCACGATATCGGCGAACATGTCGCACTCGCTGTCGAAAAGGGGCCTGAGGGTCCTGCAGATCGGGTGCGACCCGAAGCACGACTCCACGCGCCTCCTCCTGGGAGGGAAGGTCCAGAACACCGTTCTGAGGTACCTCAGGGAGGTCCCCAAGGAGGACAGGAGATTGGATGACGTGCTCTCCGTCGGATCCGGCGGGGTCCACTGCATCGAAGCCGGAGGACCGGAACCGGGTGTCGGATGCGCAGGGAGGGGCATCCTCACGATGTTCGACTTCCTGGACTCCAACGGCATCTCCGACATGGAGCACGACGTGAGGGTCTACGACGTCCTCGGGGACGTGGTGTGCGGCGGTTTCGCGGTACCGCTGAGACACGACTA
>JAZODL010000175.1:0-3768 GCA_045596945.1 Candidatus Methanomethylophilaceae archaeon
CATCCGCATGATGGACAACGGGTTCATCGAGCCAAGGCACATAATCAGCGGACGTGAGGCGTTCAGACTGGCTGGGAGGATAGCATCCGGTTCAGTGAACGATGACCGTGACACCGTGTCACCCATGGATGCACTCATCACCGCCGTGGCGGCGACGGACCCGGAGTGCGTGACGCTCTACACCACGGACGACACACTGAACAACAACTACCATGTCCACGACACAGTCTGCGAGTGGAGGGAAGCCATGGGTTACGACCGGTCCCTGAGGATCGTACACCTGGTGGACGTCCTCAACTGATAAACCTAAGATGGCCCCGGGGCCCTAACCCCCGGGACCTGTTTGTTTTCTGGTTTCTGGTGGAGTTGTACGTTCCCTCACGTACGGAGCAGATGTTCTCTCATTTGTGTGTCTTCTACGTTCAACTCTAACTTCTTCAGTTAACCATCCGTTGCCTTCAGCTCCTCATCATCCTGAGTGCGACGATGATCGCCATGATGACGATCAGGACGACCAGCACGATGAGCAGGATGTCGGTGAGTGCGAGGCCGTCGTCCTCCTCGACCACGGGTGCGGTCTCGGCGGGGGCCTTCTCGATACCCTGGAGGGTGACGGTGTAGTCCGCCTTGAGGGATCCGGTCTCATCCGCATCGTTGGTGTACTTACCGGAGGCGGTGAAGGTGTATCCGGAGACCTCGGTACCGTTGACGAGCATCTTGGCGGTTCCGGTGTATCCGTTGGCCAGGGTGTAGGAGACGGTGTGAGCTCCGGCGGCGATCCTGGTTCCGCTGGACAGGTCTCCGACGAGGACTCCGTCGAGGTAGACGTCGTCGATACCCTCGGAGATGACGAACTTCACGACGTAGACGTCGTAGACGATCTCGGCCTCGACATCGTCCTTGATGTCACCGATGGTTGTTGCAGTGGTGACCACGGTCTTCCCATCCATCCATCCGTCGAAGAAGTACTCCTCGGAGTCGATGGCGGGGAGTCCGGCGAGGACCTGGTTGGCATCGACGGCGTAGGCGGTCATATAGAGCTTTCCATCGACGTAGAACTCGACCTCCACCATGTCCTCGACCGTGTCGGCGGGGACGGAGGCGCCTGCGAGGACGTACATGACCTTCTCGGTGGATACACCGTCGGTGACGGTGGCGGTTCCCGCAACGGTCGCAACGGGGGTCGTCCAGTCGAATCCGACATAGAGGACCTCCTTCACGACGGCCTTTCCGGCGATCTCGGTGTCGGTCTTCTCCGCGGTGGCGAGGGTTCCGGTGACGTACGCGTTCTTCACCACGTTGAGGACGGTGGCATTGTCGACGGCGAGGGTTCCGGTGACGTCGAGGTATCCGATGGAGGAGGCGTTCTCCGCTCCGCCGATGATGACGGCGTCTCCGTCGACGGTGGCGTACGCGAGGTCGACCTTCATGAGTGCGACGGTTCCGCCGATGACGACGTTGGTCTCGACCTTCTTGGTGAGGTCGGCGTTGGTTCCGGTGGTCTTCCCGGTGATGTAGAACACCTTCTCGTCGGAGACGTCACCGGAGGCGGCGGTGAATCCGACGGTGGCCGCCTTCACGAGTGCGACGGTTCCGTCCGCGGACGCGATGGTGACGGAGTTGGTTCCATCGGCGAGTGCGACGGTTCCGTAGTCGATGGTGATCTTACCGCTCTTGAGCTCACCGTTGACGGTGACGGTCACGGGGTCGTCGGAGGTTCCCGCGAAGGACACGTCCCCGAGGTCCTCGATGCCGACGATGGAGATCGCCTGCTCGTAGACGGATGCCGCCTTGGGTGCCGCGAGTTCGACGGGTTCCACGTAGTTGTAGAGGATGCCGTCCTCGAGCATCGTGAAGTACGCTCCGGGGAGGGGCTTGGAGTCGACGATTCCGTAGTTCATGGGCGCGGTGCTCTTGATGGAGCCGTTGAGGTCGACCTTTCCGGCCGCCTTCAGACCGTCCGCGGATGCGACGCTGAGGGCGCCTCCGTTTAGGTAGAGCTTTCCGTCGATGGTGAGGGTGCAGTCCTGTCCGACCTTCAGTCCCTTCCTGTTGGTGTCGAGTGTGACCCCTGCGGGGATGGTGATGTCGGTCTCGGTGACGACGGGGTTGGCGACGACGTTGTCGCTGACCTTGACGGTCTGCCCGTCGGTGGCGACGGAGAGTGCGTACGCGAGTCCGGAGTAGAGGACGGTCTTGTCGTCGGTGGTGACGACGTCGCTCTTCACGGTACCTGCGAGGTTCTTCTTGTTCTCCACGAGGAGGACACCCTTGACGGAGTTGTCGGAGCCGATGACCGTGAGTTTGGACCCGTCTGCGACGGTGAGCTTCCCATCCTTCGTGACTGTGAGGCCACCGCTCTTCATCTCGACTTTGATATCGGCGGGGATCGTGATCTCGGTCTTGACCTTGAGATTTCCGTATACGGTGATCTCCTTGGGTGCTGCACCGATGGCGTCTGCGAGGTTCGTGTAGACCTCCTGCTTGGGGATGTTGTTCACAGTGTCGCCCTTTACGGAGTAGTGCACCGCGGTGAGGTCTGACACCTCCAGTTTGGTTTCGGAGTAGACAAGCTTCCCCTCGACGGTCATCTTGCCCTGTTCGTTTACCCTTCCCTTGGCGATGTTCATCTCTCCGGAGACTGTGAGCTCGGAACCGTTATACAGTCCGACGTTCGCTCCGATGTCGAGGCTGTCCGACACGAGGACCTTCCCTCCGAACTGCATCGTCGCCTTGTTCTCGTCGACGTTAGAAAGATCCGCGTTCGTCTCGACATCCACGGATCCGGAGACATCGAGGACCGTGTAATACGTGTCGTCACTGCTCTTGTACTTGACAACGGGTTTCACGACGAGGCTCTCGAGAGTATACTTGTTCTCTCCACGGTTGTCGGCGGTCTCTAGGACCACCTTGTTCGTTCCATCCGCTGTCGTTCCGTTGTTCTTACCGTACTTGAGGCCTTTATCGTTGATCTCCAGGTTGTGGTCTTCACTCGTAGTACCAGAAACAAGGTCGGATACTACGTTCTTGAGGCTGACGACATCCACGTAGGAATCCTCGGATACGAGGCTGATCCATCCCCATGCATAACCATCGATGGTGATGGAGGATCCGTTGTTTACGTATCCGATGATCATTCCCTCGACATCGATCTCCGCACCGACCAGGTTGTTGAGAACGGTCTTGGTCTCGGTTCCCAGTCTGTTTATTCCGAGGGAGTTGTACTCAGAGATGTATATCGATCCCTTGTTGTCGAAGACGGCCTCTTTGACGTACATCGTGTAACCGTTGAAGAAGTTGCCATCGAAATCGTCATCGTTCACCAGTTCGATGGTTCCGTTGTTCTCCCCGGTTCCACCGTACACCGCGAATGCGAGCAACGCGTCATCGTTGGCTCCTACATATCCGATGGTCTGTCCCTTGGACTCGATGACGATCGCACCGTCGTTGATAATCTTGGCTGCGGATCCCTTCACCACGAGGGCTGCGGTGTCCTTGATCGTGAGCGTCACACCTGCGGGAACCACGAGTGTTCCCTCGATGGTGAGGATGGTGGTGTTCACGAGTGTGGTGTCGGATGTGAGTGTGACGGTCTGACCCTGTGTGAAGGTCGTGTTGGAGTTGATCGTCCCACCGAGGTCTGCATCCTCCTGGATGGCTCCGGTGTCGACGGATCCAGTTCCCTGGATCGTGGTGGGAAGGATGGCGGTGTCATCGGAAACCGCGATGGTCCCGTTGTTTGTGAGAGTTGCTCCATTACCGATTACT
>JAZODL010000176.1:0-2170 GCA_045596945.1 Candidatus Methanomethylophilaceae archaeon
TCTCCTCGAGCTTGTCCCTCTCGGGAGGTGTCCTCATGCGTGATGCCTTGCGGCCGACGCCGGACACGATGGCCTCGCAGGTGTCATCGACACCCTCGGGCTGAGGTCCGCTGACCAGGACGACTGGCACATGGACATCGCGCAGGAGCTCCGCCTTGGACTCGACACATGTCTTGAAGTTGCCCATGACGAAGATCGCTGCATCGTACTCATCGACGATCGCCCTCTCCTCTGCGGACATCTGCGCCGTGGCCTTACCCCTTCCACGGGCGAGACCCATGACGACGGTGATGGAACCGTAGCGCCTGAGTTCCTCCGCGATATCGCATATGGGGTGGGGCATGTGGTGCCTGCCGAGTGTCGGACCGACGACCGCTATCTCCGTACCTGCCAGGGGGACGCTCTTGACCACACCGCCTATGTCGGTGCACACCTTGGAAACGGCCTCCCGGTCCTCCTCGGGGATCGACATGACGACCGAGAGCATCTGCGAACTGCGGTTCTTCTGGAGGACGACGCCTCCGACGTCCTCGATGATCTCGAACAGCTCCTCTGAACGGTAGATACCTCCGTCGTACATCATGACCTCAAACATCTGCGGAACCTCCCATGGACACGTGGACCTGACGGCCCTCATCGAGCATCTCCTTGGTCAGGATCTCCTCGGTTGCCACCACGGTTATGGTGTTGCCATCCATCAGGGTGCGGCGGTTCTTGATACCCTCCGGCATGGTCCTCCAGATGGCTCCCATGATCTCCTTCTTGTCCTCCTCGCCGGATGAGACGACCATCTCGGACATCTCACCGAGCTTCGCATTGGTCACATCGAGATCGAAACGTGTCTGCTGGCCGACGTTTCCCCTTCCGTAACGGGCCCACAGTGCCGAGAGTATGTCGGGGGCGTACCTCTCCTGCGTGATGGTCACATGGACGCCTCCGGCCTCCTCCCTAACGTTGGCGACATCGGCGATCGTCTTGCTGCCGGGCTCTGCCTTCAACACTATCGAGAACACGAACAGCGGGGTTGAGGGCTTCAGGACGAGCTTCACCCTGTCGATGAGATATGCCTTGTTGAGATCGCTCATGATCTCATCGAACAGCTTGGTGTATACCCCGTTCCCGTACTCCTCGTCTCCGTATACCTCTATCTCCATCGGACTACCTCACAGGAATCCGGAACTCAGCAGGGCACCACCGACGGCACCGATGTACTGGGAATCCGGCGGGACGATGGGCCTCTCTCCGAGGACCTCCCCGACCGCGGTGACCAGACCCGATATCAGGGATGTTCCACCGACCTGGATGATCGGGTGCCTGACATCGATCTCCTGGAGCTGCTGCTCGTAGACCTGCTCGGCCACGGAGTGACATGCGGCTGCTGCAACGTCCTCGAAGCTCTTACCGTCACCGAGGGTCGTGACCAGGTCCTGGATTCCGAAGACGGAACAGTACGAGTTCATCTTGGCGTTCCTCCAGTTACCCTTGTCTGCCAGTGCTCCGAGCTCTGTGACATCGATCTTCAACCTCTTGGAGGTCATCTCGAGGAACCTTCCGGATGCTCCTGCACAGATTCCACCCATCGTGAAGTTGTCGGGGACACCGTCTCTGACGGTGATGGCCTTGTTGTCCATACCACCGATATCGATGATGGTGGCCTCCCCCCTCTGCCTGTCGGCGAGCCAGACCGCTCCCTTGGAGTTGACGGTCAGCTCCTCCTGCACCAGTTTGGCACCGAAGTGGTCTCCGAGTGTGAAACGTCCGTATCCGGTGGTTCCTATGGCCTCGACCTGCTTCATCTCGATTCCGGCCATCTCCAGGGCGTTGTTCAAGACGAGGGTCGCGGATGCGATGACGTCTCCAGACGGAGTCCAGTCCTTTCCGATGATCTTGTTGTTCTCCATGACGACGGCCTTGGTGGTGGACGAACCGGAGTCGATACCGACTGTGATACCGGTCTGCCTCTCCCTGGCGAGGAGCTCCTTCCTCGTGACGATAGTGACGAGTGCCTCCATCCTCGTGAGGAGCTGGGAAGCCTTGAGCCTCTCCGTGAAGGAGTACGTGACGACGGGGAGCCTGGTGTTCTCCTGTATGAACCTCCTGAGCTCGTTCCTGACGAGTGCGGCCTCGGCACACCTGAAGCATGTGGTGATGAACACCGCATCGGCGTCGT
>JAZODL010000177.1:0-1824 GCA_045596945.1 Candidatus Methanomethylophilaceae archaeon
CCGGCATGGACGTCTACCCCAACGGCAGGAGCCTGTACCTCAGGTGCGTCTACTCCACCGGTGACGCCATGGGGATGAACATGGCCACCATCGCCACCGAGGCGATCTGCAGGCTCATCGAGAGGGAGACCGGTGCCGTGATGATCTCCGTCTCCGGGAACATGTGCTCCGACAAGAAGCCCGCCGCCATCAACATGATCAACGGCCGCGGCAAGACCGTGGTCGCGGAGGCGCTCATCCCCCGCGACGTCGTCGAGGGGAGGCTCCACACGACAGCCGAGGCCGTCACGGAGACCAACACCAGGAAGAACCTGATCGGAAGCAGCATGGCGGGGACCCTGGGTGCCAACGCCCATGCGGCCAACATGGTCGCCGCACTCTACATCGCCACCGGACAGGACCCCGCGCAGGTCGTGGGCGGGAGCATGGCGATCACCACCTGCGAGGACCTCGGGGGCGACCTGTACATCTGCGTCAGGATGCCCGCTGTCGAGGTCGGCACCGTCGGTGGCGGTACCCGTCTCCCCTGCCAGTCGGAGGCGCTCTCCATGATCGGGTGCCTCGGTGCCGGCAACGCCAGGAAGCTCTCCGAGATCGTGGCCGTCACCGTCCTCGCCGGGGAGCTGTCCACGCTGGCCGCACAGGCGGCGGGACACCTCGGGAAGGCCCACGCCGCGCTCGGCAGGTGAGCACGGTGGGCGCACCGCCGCCCACCGGACCTTCCTTGTTTTTCCGCAGGCGCGCACGCGCACATCTTTAATAGGGATTCCCCGATTGCGAGGGCATGCCTGTTATCAACTTCAAGTACAGCGATCTGTGCACCATGCTCGGGGAGGAGGTGCCCCAGCAGACACTGGTCGACAGGATCCCCATGATCGGAGCCGACATGGGCGACACCGAGAGCGACAGCGACGACATGTCCGTCGAGTTCTTCCCCGACCGCCCCGACCTCTACAGCGTCGAGGGTGTCGCCAGGGGGATGAGGGCGTTCCTCGGGATCGAGACCGGTATGAGGACCTACGAGGTCACTGGATCCGACACGGACGTGTACATAGACCCCAGCGTGAAGTCCGTCAGGCCGTACTTCCTGTGCGGGATCGTCACCGGGGTCGACATCGACGAGAACCTCCTGAAGTCCATCATGGAGATGCAGGAGAAGCTCCACATCACCATCGGCAGGAAGAGGAGCAAGCTCGCCATAGGCATCCACGACCTGGACAGGGTCGCACAGCCCTTCACCTACAGGCTCGCCGAGCCCGCATCCGTCAGGTTCGTCCCCCTCGCGAAGACCGAGGAGATGGACATGGCGGAGATCCTGGAGAGGCACGAGAAGGGAGTGGACTACGCGCACCTCCTGGACGGGTACGACAGGTACCCCGTCATCGAGGACAGGGACGGCAACGTCCTCTCGTTCCCCCCGATCATCAACGGTGCGCTCACCACCGTCACGACAGGCACCCACAACCTCTTCATCGATGTGACCGGCAACGACCGCAAGGCGGTCAAGGGCGCGCTGGACATCGTCTGCACCGCACTCGCCGAGCGCGGCGGCAGGATCCACTCCGTCAGGATGCACGATGGGGACGAGACCTTCGCATCCCCCGACCTGACCCCCTCCACCATGGTCGTCTCCGCCTCCGAGTGCTGCAGGTTCCTCGGCATCGACATCGGCCCCGCGGGCATCGTCGAGTGCCTCGCCAAGATGGGTCTCAACGCGGTCGCCGACGGCGACGACGTGACAGTCACGGTCCCCGCGTTCAGGCTCGACATCATGCACAAGGTGGACATATTCGAGGATGTCGCGACAGGCTACGGTTTCGAGAG
>JAZODL010000178.1:0-18533 GCA_045596945.1 Candidatus Methanomethylophilaceae archaeon
GCGTTGGCGTACTGCGTCATGCGGACCACCTGCACGCCTTCCCGCCCCCTCTCTCCGTCCTGTGGATCAACCCGTTGTCGCAGAGCCTCCGTATGTCCCCCCTCGCGACCTCTCTGCCGAGGGCCGTGCGGACCTCCGCAATGGTGCATCCCGGATTCGCCCTGATGAACTCGACGACGGGGATCAGGCGGGGGTTCCTCCCGAGGTACATCGGACCGTACTTGTTCATGCGTCCACCTCCCTGCGGGGCATGCGCCCGCATCCGTCGGACTCGGGGCAGTACCCCAGACTCCCGCACCGGGGGCCGGCGTCGGCGAACAGGACGGGGGAGACGTCCCTGACCTGTTGGAGCATCGCCTCGGCGAGCTCGCGGATCTCCCATTGGGCGCGGGAGCAGCACCTGAGCGAGAAGAAGTGCCGGAGCTCGCGGGCGTTCATGGTGACGACGATGTTGGTGGTGCAGGCGTTGGGCAGGATGTAGCGTGCGTCCTCCTCTGGAACACCCGATTTAACCATCAATGAATAGAGTTTGGCAAGTCTTTCCATCTCTGAATCATACAGGTCTTTTAGCTATCCGTAACCCCAATTGCCGTCTCCGACACCTTCTCTGTCGTCAAACTCCGCTTGCTCGATTTGAATCGGTGTCACATATTCGAACCCGTCCATGTTGACATATCTCTGACTCTGCTGGGAGTAACTTGCCATCCTGTGCCTCACCAGCTGGTGGGAACAGGCTCTGGAGATCCCCTCGATTGCGAATGCGAACACGGCATGCTCTGCCACGGACTCGTGACCGGATGCCATCGCCGCCCTCAGCGGTCCGGACCCGTCCTCTTCGCCCCGATGGAGCGGGGGGATGCCCTCGGACGTGCAGGTCCTCGCCGCGAGGTCGCAGACGGCCGTGGGGGCGGTGGTGTGCGCGATCAGCTCGACCCTCACGCCCATCCCCTCCTGTCACGGTTGCATTCCGGGCAGTAGTGGCGGTCCGTGGTCGGGTCGTAGCCCCATCCCTCCGCGAGCATGTGCGTCAGGAGCGCCTCCCTGTCCCCGCTGGGGCGGGTCTCGGCGGAGCACGCGTCGCAGACGATGACGAGGGTCGTGCGGGACGTGAGCGTCATCCCGTCACCACCCACCGAAAGTAACCGTTGCCGCTCCTCCCCCTGGTGCGGATCAGGCCCCTCGCCCTCAGCCTCTGGAGGTCGTGGGCTCTGAGCGCCACGCCCAGGGCCTCGTTGATCTCCCTCGTGGTGCATCCCGGGTGGTCGCGGATGTACTCGTAGACCGGGATGAACTCGGGGCACCGGGCGAAGATCCACGTGCCGGTCATTCGACCACCTTCCACTTGGCCCTCTGTTCGGAGTTGTCGAATCTCCCCACGGTCCATATGCCCGTACCGAACCGCTCGTTCAGCCATTCGATGCACGAACTCTCCTTGTTGAACCTGTACCGAAACCGGTCTGAATCCCCGCATTCCACGACCTCCCCGTCCAGCATGGCCCTGAGCGCTCCTTCGAAGTCGAGGGGGAATTCCTCGACCTCCTCGAAGATCTCCGCCAGGTGGAAGTCGTCCGCCCTGAACCATTCCTCCCGAGAGCCTTTCTCACAGAACTGGATCAGGTTCCCGTCCCCATCCAGCTTCTTCAGGTAAGGCGTACCCCATGTGTTGCGGATGCGGATGGTCTTCCCATCCAGGATGGCCTGCATGGCCTCACGTACGGTCAGGGTCATTCGATCACCGCCCATCCCCTGACGACGGGGTCGTCCTCCCTGATCGCGGCCATGCGGACCTCGATGGATCCGCGGTCCATGTACTCCACGGAGAACCCGACGTGCTCGGAATCCCACTCCGTGGGCACCTCCCCGAAGACGGCGACGAGGTGGTCCTCCAGCCTCGCGAGCTCCTCGAGGGTCGCGCCGGGATCGAGTGTAACGCGGACGGACGTCACCATCTGCACACCTCCCACTTGGCGATGTAACCGCAGGGACACACCCTGGGCTCGTTGTGGGTCTCGTCGGCGGTGGTGTGCTCGCAGGAGGACTCCCCGTCGCATGCGTTGCATGCGTATGTTATCACTCTATCACCTTCCTGCTGCACTCGGGGCAGACGCAACGGTCCCCCGGGCCGACCTTCCAGCCATCCGCCTTGAGGCGGTCCCTCAGCACGCTCCTCGGACAGACCAGGGGGAACTGTGTCCTGCACCCGTTGCAGTATGCCCTCGCGACACGGACATCCTCTATCATCCGACCACCTCCGGCAGTCCGAGGGCGGGCGCCCTCCTCTCCATGTCGTGCTCCATCCTGGCCTTGAGGTAACCGATCTGCTGCCTGATCGCGTCGCACGCGATGGTGGCCGTGGGTGTGGCGGACCCGAGGTCCAGCTCGTCGATCCGCTCCGTGACGTTGGCGAGGACCTCCATGAGGGTGTAAGCCCTGGCGAGGTCCATCGCGATCCTGATGTCTTCTCCTGTCATTCTCCCATCTCCTGAGTCTGTGTAAGGGGTTTCGTTGAGTGTTTCGGGTGTCATGCGAACGCCTCCAGACTGGACTGCCTGTGCGTCACTTCCGAGAAGGTGCGGTCGATGTAGATGCCCCTGAAGATCGCCATCAGGACGTCCACGACGATGCTGTTCCCCGCCTGTTTGTACAACTGAGTCTTGGCCGTGGGGACGTCGCGGGCGCGGTCGAAGGCCCAGTCGGGGAATCCCATGAGCCTCCAGCACTCGCGGGGTGTGAGGTAGCGGATGCGGAGCCTGCCGACGACGGCACCGGTCCCGCAACCGTCCCCGGTCGTGAGCGTTGGTGCCTTCTGATCCTGCACGGTGCCCCTCGCGGTCTGCAGACGGTTCATCACGAGACCGTCGCCCTCGCGGGCGTCCATGTAGCCCCGTAGCGTGGCCGCCGGCCACGCTACGGTCTCCTCGACCTCGATGCGTGCTATGTGCCCTCCGCCCGCAGTGGTGGTGGGCGCGATGCCGTCCACACCGTAGACGCGGTCGTTCTGGTCGTACCCCGTCCCGAGGTCGCCGACGATCTCGATCTGCGGGGGATGGCCTCCGTCCAGACGATGAGCGCAAAGGGTCGGGCTGATGCCGGCGTCACTAAACACGGTGTCGTCAGAAACATAACTCGTACGGTTCAGGCGCCCGGCGTAGTTGATGTTCCCCTCCACCACGGTGAGTGTGTCCCCCTTCTGCGGGGAGGTCAGGACGGACGGGGCCGTACCCCCGGGCTGGGATGGCGGCCGTCCCAGCCCGTGGCCCTGCGCCACGTGCCTCTCCTTATGCCTTTGGTACTTCGCGATCCTCTCCTCCGAGAGGTAGAACGACTCGTCCACGTCGTCCTCGAGGACGTCCCTCAGGCACCTGGTCAGCGGGATCCCGGGAGGGAACCCGAACCTACCCATGTGCAGGGTGGACACCATGAAGCACCGCTTGCGGGACTGCGGCACGCCGTAGTCCTTCGCGTTCATCACCTGCCACGAGTTGGTGTAGCCCATTGCGCGGAGCTTCGCCACCCACTCCATGAAGGCGGGGAGGTTCTTCCGGTTCAGGATCGCGTCCACGTTCTCCATCAGGAGCACCTCCGGGAGGGCACCTCTCTCTCTGGAGTCGTCCAGCAGCCTCCCGACCTCCCAGAGGAGGGACGAGCGGGTGCCGGAACCCCTCTCCATCCCCTTCTGCCTCCCGGCTATGGAGAGGTCCTGGCAGGGGAACGAGTAGGTCAGCAGGTCGCAGTTGGGGAGGTGCTCCACCTCGGTGATGTCCCCGAGGTTCGGGGTGTCGCCGTGGATGGCGCAGTACGACGCGTACGCCTTCGCGTCGATCTCGCACACCGTGGAGGTGTACGGGATGCCGAGCTGACGGAGCGCCATCGCCTGGGACCCGATCCCGGCGAAGAGCTCCACGAGCCTGAGGGTCATGCGAACGCCTCCGGGCGGGCCCTCCAGAGGTTGTAGTGCCCGAGGGTCGGGTGCGGTTCCGCGTCCGCCACACGTGCGAGGACGGCGGCGATCTCCCCGCCCCTCAGATGGGACAGGGGGTGCCCGTCGGCCCAGCACGCGATGCGGATGTCCTCTATGACCATCGGGGCGCCGATGCGGAAGGATCCGACGGCGGCGATGATGGCGTCGAAGTCGGCGGGGGTGATCACGGGATCTCCCTCCCGATCTGGGTGCCGGCGACGAATCCGGCGGCGATCATGCACGTCCTGCAGTCCTGGTTGATGCACGGGACGGGCTCGTCGTGGTACTCATCGAGGATCTCGCAGTAGAGCCTGTGCCCGATCTTGTAGCGGAAGGCCCCGTCCGCGGAAGAAGGGTGGTTGGTCATTCGTCCCCCTCCGGGATCGTGCAGATGTCGCAGTCGCGGTCGTAGACCGTGCCCCTCCCCATCGAGCAGGTTCCGAGGATGACGGCGCCGTCCACCACGGTGCCGGTCTGCCAGCTCGGTCTCCTGTACCTGCAGGGGCGGTTGCGGGTGCCCCTGCCCAGGGCGTCGAATGTGAGTTGTGCGCTCACTCGTCATCCCTCCATACGCGCATGCGGATCAACCTGGTGAGCATCGCCCACGAGGGTGCGGAGAGCTGCCATCCGCACTCCGTGCAGGTGGCCGTCGGGCCGTCCTCGTCGATGCCGAAGGTGTTGCGGTTTCCGCAACGACTGCACGGCAGGTCCGGGTCCAGGTCGTCCGGCCTCTGCTCGACGGACTGCGCCGTCAGGATGCGTGAGTACGAGTAGACCGCGGCCGAGATGGTCGTGATCGGGCGGACGTCCTCGCGGGCCTGATTCACGAGCCCGACCACGAGATCCGTGTCGACGGGCTCGGACATGTTCCCGACCTGCTCGCGGATGGTCTCCGAGGCATGTGCGAGGGAGTCGGCCATCCTGGCGAGCCTGTCGGCCATGCCCAGCAGGCCCACCTCCGCCCCGCGGAGGTGTCCGTGGTGGATCCTGATCTCCGTCACGGCCTCCCCTCCTCCACGATCCAACGGATCTGGTTGCGTGCCTGGACGATCCTCCCGTGGACGCCCACGGAGAGGTAGCCGGCGTCGAGGACGGCGGTCAGGATGTCCTGTGCGACCGTCAGGGCCTCGATGGTGTTCGAGGGGTTGACGTTGATGACCATGCGGTTTTCAGGCATGGAGATCGTCCTCCCTTGCCGCCTCCAGCTCGGTCAGGAGCATGTCGGCCAGTTCCCAGATCTGCTCCGGGTACAGCGCGATGGCCTCGTCGCGGGCGGTCAGGATGACACGTCCCTCGCCGTCCTGGTCGAGGGAGAACAGTTCCTTGCCCCCCTCGTCGTACATGGTGGCCGTCATTCCAGACGCCTCCTGCACCACCTGTCGGTCCTGCGGTCGTGCTTGACCGCGCCCTGGTACTCCAGCGCGCGGAGCGCGGGGCGGACGCGGTACACGGGGATGTCCAGCCTCCTGGACACCTGCACGGCGGAGACGGGCCTGGGACCCATGCTCTCGTCGATGCGCCTGACCTCCTCGGCGTTGGGCCAGTTGTGGCCCCTGCCGTCCCAGGACCTCATGCGTCCACCTCCGGGCGGTCGTGTCCGTCCCTGTAGTCGGGTTCATCCTCCGGCTCGTCGTCCTCGTGCCATGTCGATCCCGGGATCACGCGGCAGGTCAGCCCATCCGTCGTCTGGAATTCGACCGTGTCACCGCAGGTGGCGGCATCGGACACGGAGCCGGCGAGTCCGCGGATCAACCTGTCCCCGAACGTCGCGGCATCGATCCCGGGATCGGAGAGCAACAGCCTCTGGACCAGTCCAAGGAGTATGTCCTCCTCGCCCGTGGCCGCGAGGCCCTCCAACTCGTGGAGGGCCAGGTCGCGGGCAACCCTGAGGGGGATCCAGTCGGCCATGTGCCTTGGGTCCTCGGCACCGTCGAAATGGTCCACGATGCCCGCCCCGGGCATGGAGTACACGATCATCGGGTCGCCGTAGTTCATGCGTCCACCTCCGCGAGCGCGTAGATGTTGGATGCCTTGACGCCGGGGCGATGCTCCTTCCCGACGATCACGACCTCGCCCCTGTGGACGAGCGTGGAGATGGCGGAGTCCACCAGGCTCCTCGCGCGGTGCCTTGTCACCTCGTCGGTGCCCTGGGCGAGACGGAGGGCCATGCGGTTGCGGGTCATGGGTCCCTCCGAGAGGAGGGCGAGCACTGCGGCGATGCTCACTCGCCCACCTCCACGGATGCGCCGCAGAACGGGCAGGCGACCATGGGCAGTCCGGACTTGTCCCCGATCCTGAGCATCAGGGCGGGACGCTTGTCGTGGGCGCCGAGGTAGACGGTGCGAGCGAAGTAAGTGCGGTGCATGGGGGCACAGCAGGGCTCCACGGCCTTCGCCTTGGGGCGGAGGACGAGGTGGCCGTCGTAGGTGGCGGTCATTCGGATCCCCCCTTACCGATGTGCTCGGCGTCGAGCTCCTTGATCCTGCGACTGATGATGTTGGTGATCGCGTTGAGGTCGTGCGTGGCGTCGAGGATGTGCCTGTCGAGCCTCTTCTGATCGCTCTCGGACAGACCGGCGTCGAGGTCGCGCAGCTCCGCCAGCAGAGCCTTGGTCGTGATGACCAGATGGGACATGCCCCCGACCGTCATCATCTCACGGGCCGCGTGGGAAGGTGGACCTCCCCTCGCGATCTCCATGGCCTCCCTGAGCACATCGGAGGGGCTGTCCCCGCCGTCGATGCGGTACTCGTCGCTCATGCGGTCCACCTCCACGGCCTTCCGTGCTCCCTGCGGGACTCCGCCTTGCGGGCGAGTCCCTTGTCCGAGAGCCTGCTGAGTGCGCGCGTGGGGTCCATGCCCAGGTCCTCGCGGATCTGGGCCTTGTAGACGGGCCCGTGGGTGCGGAGGTAGTCCAGGACCATCTGCTGGTCCTCGGGGAGGCGGGTCACGCCCTCACCTCCGGGGGGTACCCCATGATCGCGTACTCGTCCCCGTCCATCCAGCAGGTCCAGCCGCGGATCTTGTACTGCTCGACGCGCTCCATGGTCTCGGAGAGGGTGAGCATGGAGGTCCCGATGTCGATCAGGCGGAGGGGCCTCATTCCTGCACCCCCTTCCTCGCGGGTTCGGCCGATATGGACCACGACTCCCTCCCCTTCTCGGAGATGGAGTCGATGATCTCCCCCTTCTGGGCGGCGGTCATGGATCCCGACGAGACCATCTCGTCGAGGGCCCCCTCCATGTCCTTCTTGGTGGCCTTGGGGACGTACTGCGCCATCTTGGACTGCATGATGTTGTCGGCCTGGTCGGGGCAGAGCCTCCTGAACTTGTACCAGTCCCACTCGACCGTGGTCGAGCGCTTGATGATGAACCCCTCGCGCTTGACGGACTTCCTGTCGTCGGGGACGGCCTTCTGCAGGTAGGAGTCCCTCAGGGCCTTGAGGGCCTCGGCCTGCTCCATCACCTCCAGGTACTCCCTGTGGACCCTGACCGCCATCTCGGCGTACTTCTCGTAGTCGGTCATCACTGACCCCTCCCGGTGGCGACGCACAGGTCGAAGCACTCGCGGACGATCTCCTCCGGCCATTCGGCGATGGTGCCGTGCTCCGAGACGTAGTCCTTGATCAGGGGCGCCATGAGGGGCATGCGCATGTAGGTGATCAGCCGGCCCACCATGTCCTCGTACGTGTGCGACTCGGACACGGGTTCGGGGGCGGGATCCTTCTTGCCGAAGAACGGGTCGGTGGAGACCTGGTCGCGCCAGGATGCCCGGGGTTCGTTGACCGACTCCGGATCCTCCTCGGGATCCTCGTGCTCCGTCTGGTCACCGTCGATCGCGTATATCGTGCGGTACAGGGTGCGCTCCACATTGGTGACGATCTTGTTCGTCAACTTGTCCGCGTTGTCCTGCGCCTCGTAGGGCACCTCGGTCTCGATGAAATCGTCGGGACCGCTGCCGTACAGTCTGACGACCATGTGGCCGTTCGCGGCGATCCATGTGGACTCCCATCCATCCCTGCTGCGCTTGATGTACGTGTAACGCTTCTCGTTGTTCTCCACATCGTACTTCGGGCGGCCGAATATGGGCGTGATTCCGACATCCGCGTGGGCCCTGCGGACGACGCTGAGGATCTGGGATATGCTCACGAAGTTGTAGCTCTCCTCGGGCTCGTTCCCCTTGGCCTTCTTGGTGACGACCTTGCCGTCCTTGACGAACTCGTGGTCGGCGATGATCTTCTGGGCCTGCTGGATGCGCTGGAAGATGGTCAGGGAATCGCTCACTCCGCTCCCTCCCCTATAAGATGGGTTGTAATCGCACGCGCGTCCTTATTGTCCGGTGTGTATGTGTGTGTATGTGTGTGTTCGACGGCCTTGGAGTACAGCCTGCGGAGTTCCGGGGACATCATGGGCTGGCATCTGGTGAGGTCCAGCTTGGTGACGGAGCCCTTGGTGTTGATGATCCCCTGCGATGTGAGGATCTCCCACTTGGTGGCCTGCGTGCATTTGCTCACGACCGTCTCGGAGGCCGTCATGTCCGCCTCGAACGTGCGTCTGAGGTAGGGCATCAGGACCTCACCCTCGGTCAGGGTCGATACTATCTGGTCCTCGCGTTCCGAGAGGATCGCGCGGATGATTTCCTGCGAAGTTATCTTGTTCGCCATTCTTTCGCCTCGTGGCCTACAAAATGGGCTAAGAGGCTGGCTCACGCGCGCGTTTCGGTTCGTGACCAATTGCTACCTATGGAACAATTGGTAAGAAACTCTCGCGTTCCCATGATGTAGGTCCACTTGCGACATCATTTCGGAGATATATAAAACCTACCTCGAACGACTGAAAGTCGTCTCGAAAACGGAAAATGCGATGAATTGACGGTAAAATGAAAAATGTGAGAGGGCCGGAGCCCCCTCAGTTTGTGACGAGCGCGGAGAGGTGCGAGCTCAGGGCGTCCTGCGCCTCCCTCTCCTTCTTCTCGTATGCGTCCACGTAGCAGCGCAGCGTCGTGGACACGTCGGCATGCCTCATGACCGTCCTGAGCGTCGTGAGGTCGCACTTCACCTGGTAGTAGAGGGTCGTGGCGCAGAACCTCCTCAGGGAGTGCGTCGTGACCTTGACCCCGCACCTCTTCCCCAGATCCGACACGACGTTGGAGATCGTCTGCGGGAGAACCTGGTGGAGGATCCCGGTGTGCCCCCTGACCTGCAGCAGGAAGTCGTCCGCCCTCTGCCCCCTCTTCGTCGCGACGTAGTCTTCGATCGCCTTCATGACCGGTGCGGGGATCTGGACCGTCATCATCAGTCCGTCCCTGCCGTGACCCTTGCCGTGGACGACCAGCCTGTCGCCCATGATGTCGCAGTCGCGGATCTTCGCCATCTCGCCCCTCCTGAGCCCCATGAAGGCCCCCAGGGAGAGGATCACCTTCTCGAAGGGGTCCGCTCTGGAGTAGAGGGCCTTGAAGTCCATGTCCGTGATGAACACCCTCTCCCTCGTCTCGCGGTTGTACAGGATGTTCGCCTGCTTCACGATGTCAACCCCCGTGTGGTGCATCACCATCAGGGAGAGGCTCCTGAGGTAGAACCTCCTCGTCTCCTGCTTGGCGTCTATCACCACCCAGAGGTACTGGATGTCGTCCGCCGTGATCTCGGCCGCCCTCGTGGGCCTTCCGGCCTCGTGGAGGTAGCAAAGGCACTGCCGGATGTTCCCCTCGTGCGTCGCGAGGGTCGTGTCCTTCCTGCCCGTGGCCCTCATGCGGGCCAGCCATTCGTTAGTCTCTCCCATGTCCACCTGGATTCCTGCAGTAATCATCTGTCCGTCTCCTTGGTTCCGCCGGATGACGGACGGGCACACCCCCTCGGTGAACACACATACATACACACATACACACGTTGAGGGAGGTTCAAATACTCCCCCGGCGGTAGGTGATGCAGAGGTTCGTTCCTCGGCGGGGTAAGTCACTCCTCGCGGGATCCCGGCATTCCATGATAGGGTCCAAATTATCATACTCTGCCGGGACCCCGAAGCCTCGTTTCTCCGGCGGTCGTGCCCGTCCCCTTTTGAAGTTTGACGGCGCCTCCGCTGTCCGGTGAACGTCTCTCAGAACTATCACCCCCGGCGCGTTGCCGTCGGTCCGTGCCCGTCTCCGATCCTTTGGTCCTGACGGGCTCTATGTTGTCGATTTGGGCTTCTCCTGCCGGTGGTGGTCGGGATTGAAAATCCCGAGGAGGGTATATCTGGCCTTATGCGAACATGTACAGACCAGCACCATCGTCGTCCAAACGGCTTATCGTCGCCCTTTCCTGTCTCCTCTTCTTCGTCTCCATGTCGGGTCCCATCCCTTCATCCGGTCGTTCTCACGCCCAGGCCGTCACCGCGATGCGGTGGGCCTCCAGCCTCAGTCCCCTGTCTCTGACGTACAGGGACAGGTTGCCGTCGCGGAGCTCCGCGTCGAGGTCGTCGAAGCCGAAGCCCTCGACCATCCCCATAATGATCCTGCACTCGTCCGCGCTCACGCTCGTGATCTGCGACATGTTCCCGATGAACTCGTCCCTGCGCTGCGTCCTCTCCATCTCACTTCCTCCTGATCGTGACGTCCACGAAGTCCCCGCGCTCCAGGCCCATCGCCCTCGCGGCATCCGTGATCTTGAGGATCACCGAGTTGCCGGTCGTCGTGACCTTGACGGTGCCGGACCAGTCGTCGATTCGGGCCTCCATGTCGGAGCGGTCGAAGGGCTCGATCCCGTCCACAGGGATGTCGAAGACGACATCCTCCACCTCAAGGTCGTTGTGCAGGTTCGTGCGGTGGCATTTGTCATAATACCTCAGCGAGGTCCAGACATCCTCAAGGTCGTATGCCTCGATGTATCTGAGGCCCTTGGGGGTCTCGATGACCAACTTGATCTCCTCGGTCTTGCTCTCAATGGCGGTCCAGCTGTCGTCGTCCTCCTTCCCGAAGTACACGTCGTGCCATCCGTTCTCGATGCGTGCGATCCTCTCCCTGTCGGTGAGATGGCCCCAGCGGAAATCCATCTCCCTCACGGCATCCTCCAGGGTGTCGAAGATCTCCGTGGATCCCGTGTTGCCGTCGAAGGTCGAAAGGACATAGCCCTCGGGTTCCTGAGCGGTCATTCAAGCCACCTCCCACACGGCCACGACCTCGGCGTTCCTTCTGAGGATGAGCTCTCCCTCATCCTCGCCCATGTCGTAACTGTCCGCGCGGATCAATGCGATCCTCTTGCTGCCATAAATTGCAACCCTATCGAGTGCAGTCCTGATGTTCTGCTCGATCTCATCGCCGTATGTTGTGTCGATTCCGACCGTACACACGCCTCCGGTGGTGCTTCCGTCCGTATAGTATGTGCTGATATCCTCCTCATGATCCCAATCATAAGATTCACGGGGCTCGTCTCCGACGACATAATCCTCGTCGATACAGAGGGCACGGAGGCCCCAGAAGCTTCCTACGTCTGCTGTGATGATTTCCTTGATCTTTGCGATGTCTGCCATTTGCTTCACTTCCTCGGGCTTCTCGCCCTTGCTAATACTACAATGTTGTACATATATAAATAACTTTGCATGATGAACCGCAACCCCCCCATGTGGATCGGTATCGAGAAGGAGTGCGGGACCGGGTTCCCCCGGCCCCTGGTGGTGCAGATGAATCCCGTGCTGAGGGGGGAGGGGGAAACCCTCCCCCTTGGTTGTTGGTGCTTACCTCTTGGGGACCCTGTCACCGGTTCCGGTGACGGCGGGCTCCGCAGGAGTCTCGGCGACCGCGTTCAGGGCCTCTGCGGCCTTGCCCCTGTTGCGAAGAAACTCGACGACATAGGTCACGAGCTTCTCCCCTCCGAGTCCGACCACGATGGCGGCGACGGCCCCGATCAGGAGACATCCCCCCTCGGTGGGGACGGCGCCCACCAGGTCGTAGTAGTATCCGGGCACGATCAGCGCCGAGATCCCCGCGAGGACGAGGACGACGATGTTCTTCGTCAGGTAGTTCATTCCATAGGCCAGCTTCTCGCCCGTGGAACGGGCGACGACCTTCGCCTGCTCGCTGAAGAGGCACAGCGAGATCGCGAAGGTTATGATCGCGCCGAGGATGAACCCCTCCATCAGGAGCTCGGGCCCGAACTCGGCGGGTGTGAGTGCGATAAGTTCCTTCATGTGATTCCTCCTGTAGTTCCAAAGGATCCAGAGGATGGGTGCGAGCGTCGTCAGGACCCGGAGGCACCAGAACCCCGGACTCCTCAGGATCCTGTCGACGACCCCGTCACTCGTCCCTCTTGCCTCCCTTGTCGAGTTTCCTCACGATCCAGGCGGAGACCTTGTCCCTGTTGAGGATGAGGACCGCGAGCACGACGATGGCGAGCAGTCCGCCGACCATGAGCAGGATTTGGTTGGACGTCTTTCCGAGTCCCTCGGGCTCGGCCTCGGGCTCCGCGATCGCCTGGACGGTGACATCGCCGGTGATGGGTGTCGCGAAGGTCCATGCCCATGCGGAGTAGCCCTCGGGGAGCGCGGGCTCCACGACGGTCTCGCCGTAGAGGACGGCCACGGTGGTGGTCCAGTCCCCGGCCACGAACGTGACGTAGCAGTTGACGGGTTCCCACTTGGCGGTGAGGGTCGTGTCCGCGGTGTAGGTCGCGGCGGCGGGGTCGATGACCTGGACGCCCCCGGCGGTGTACCAGCCGAGGAACGTGAACCCGGTCCTGTCGCCGACGTCGGGGACGACCATCTCGGAGACGCTTGTGTGGTAGGTCTTGTCCCCGTCGGTGAAGGTGATCCTGTAATCGACTGTGTACTGGGCGACGTAGGTGACGTCCGCCCTGAGCTCTCCGAGCGCGGCGGACTGGACGGGGGCCTCCATGCCGGCGGCGAGCCATCCGGCGAAGATGTAGCCCTCCCTTGCGACCGCGTCGGCTCCGGGGGCCTGTGCGACGAGCGCGACGACCTGTCCGGACTCCACGGTGCCGGTCACGGTCTTGAGGACGGTGATGCCGTCGAAGGCCATGAACTGGGCCGTGTATACGGTGTACGCGAACTCCGCGTACATGGTGACGGATGTCACACCCTCGCCCATGATGTAGGTGGACCCGGCGTTGTACTTGGTGCCGTCCAGGGTCTGGGCGGAGTTCCATCCCG
Source organism: Candidatus Methanomethylophilaceae archaeon (assembly GCA_045596945.1). Taxonomy (GTDB): domain Archaea; phylum Thermoplasmatota; class Thermoplasmata; order Methanomassiliicoccales; family Methanomethylophilaceae; genus Methanoprimaticola. The sequence goes on from JAZODL010000178.1 coordinate 13,096, forward strand.
TGAACGTCATGCCCTCGGGGGCCTTGGCCCCGATGGCGTCGAGGGTGGCGAGCGTCACGGTGGACGACGCGGCGGGCACGGTGTAGGTCTTCCCGTCCACGACATAGGAGACGGAGAGGGACGCGGGGGCCTCACCCTCGGCGTCGACACCGTCGAACCCGACGATGCCGACGCAGGCGATGGCCATCACGGCCATCATAACTGTCATAAGCTTGCTAACTGTCATAGTATGACCTCGGGGACGGTCCCCCTTGCAAGAGTGCCATCCCCGGGGCCTTAACAGGTGTTTCCCCGTATTAATGTAACGGTGTTTAGTCCACGGGATCGGCATCCATCGCCGTGGAGGTCCCCCTGACGTACGCGGCGTTGACCGCCCTGCGGTACTGGGCCAGCGCGTCCGCGTAGCGCGGATCCTGGCGCACGATCTCCCCCAGGACCATGGAGCGCACCTCCTGGGCGTGGCGCCTCGCCTCGACGACCGAGGGGACGTCCGCCACGGCCGCCTCCATGACCGCGAACAACTCCCCGTCCATCGGGGCCTCGCGGGGCTTCGACTCCAGGGACTCCACCTTGGCCTTCAGGTCCTTGAGGTCCTGCATCAGGGACGGGATGGTGACGCCCTGCCTCTGGAGCTCCTGGAACGCGTTGTAGTTCTCGCTGATCTGCTGGGCCGTGAGGCCGGGTGCGGCTCCGCCCATCGCGCTCACCGCGCTGTACAATGCAGAATAATCCATGTGTTACACCTCCGGAAAGGGTTTGGAGGGGGCCGGAGCCCCCTCCGTCGGGCTCAGATCGTGAACTGGCCCGTCTGGGATGCCACCAGACCGGTGAAGTCGCCGGTGGTTGCATCGAGGTTTCCGGTGAAGGGCCTGGACGCCCTGAACGCCTGGAGGAGGAACGCGGTCTGCGCACTGGTCCTCTGGCTGTCCCTCTCGTCCCTGAGCCTCTGGATCTCCTGTTCGAGCTCCCTCTTGGCGAGGGCGTCGAACCCGGCCTGCATCTGCTGCCTCATGTCGCAGCAGCAGTCCGCGAGCTGGCGCTCGTGCTGTGCGGAGATCATCTGCATCATGCTGTTCTGTGCGGCGAACTGACTCGCCAGGTTGTAGTTGATGCCGGCGAGCTCGGACTTGATGTCGCAGCCCTGCCTCTCGACACCCAGCTGGATGGCGGCGGACTCCCTCGCGAGGTTGTTGTTCGTAGTGCAACAACAGGAGTCGATCTTCCCCTGCAGGTTGCAGCAGCATGCCTGGATCGCGGACTTGAGATCCCCGGACATGACGGCCTGGTTCTGTGCGAGGGTGCAGAGCGTGGACTTGATGGAGTTCACGTCGCAGTTCAGGTTGCCCGCAAGGGCGTTGATCGCGGCCTCCTGGCGGATGCCGTTGGTCCCGACGGCGTCGAGGACCAGTCCCGTGTTCTTCTCGGAGAGCAGTCCCCCGCAGGGGTCGCAGCATCCGGAGCCGTTGCCTCCGAACCCTCCGCCGAACCCTCCCCTCCCCGCTCCGAGGAGCAGGAGCAGGATGATCAGGGCGAGGCTGTCGCCTCCCCACATCCCCGAGTCCTTGCAGTTGTTGAGGTACGCCAGGGTGGGGTCGACACCGCCCCTGTTCGCTCCTCCCCCCGCGAGCAGTCCCGCGAGGAATCCGTTGTCCGTTCCACTACCAAACATTGATTCTCCCTCCTGTGTTCCCACGTTGTTGATGAGTGCGATCGTGTCCACACCCACGGATCCGAGCTCGTCGAGGTCGACGCCCCCGGATGACTTCCCTCTGGACCTCCCCTGGCCGCCCACTTCCATGGGCACCGGGATGTACATAGGGACGATCTCGTGCTCAGCTCCCCCCTGGCCGCCGGAATAACCGCGCTTCCTCCCGCCGTAACGGGCCATGCGCCCCATGCGACCCTCGGAGTCCATACCGCCGCGCATGGATCCCCTCCTCTCTGAGCGGACCATGCTGTCGTCCTCGCCACCCCACTCCCCGTCGTCGTCCATGTCGCCGCCGTACTCCGCCCCCGTGGTCGTGGGCAGGTTGTACCTGCGGCGGTTCCTGACGACGCCGTCGTGATCGTAGGCCATGCCGTGCATGTCGTGCTCGACACCGTCGATCATCATGGGGTGGTCGTAGGGCTCCCCTCCGGCGGTCTCACTCGATGATCCGCCTTCCATGCGGGTCGGTGTGCCCGACCCGTTGGGGTTCCTGTTGCCGTTAGTGACCAATTTTTCGCACCTCCTGCCTTATCGGCGTTAAGTCAGCGGAACGGTGCGATTTAACGAAAATTTCAGATTAGTTTAAATAGGGAGAACGGGGCCGGGCAGTCCGGTGCTTGCTGCAAGGGTTGGGTTCGGATGGGTTCAGGATGCCCTGCCCGGCGGCTGGTTGCGGATGTCCATGTAGTCCTCGGGCGTCCTGATGGGTTCGTGCTTGCGCGGACGTCCGGGGGGATTGTCGCGGTAGACGTACACGGGCCTGTGAGTCGCACACCTTACCAGGTGCTTTGTGATACCGTAGTACGCGAAAACAGACAGATCCTTGTTGCATGTTGGACAGCGCAACGGGGCCCCGTTCATGCTGATGGGATGGACGGGAGGGGTATTTGTTGAAGAATGCGAACATGTGCGAAACGAGCATGCGGCATCTGAAACTACGAAAATCGTAGTTTAGGATTATTCTTGATATACGTGAGAACCATTCTGATATGTCGAGGTGAATCATGACAAATTACTTCGATAACAACAAGTGTGAGTTCAAGGTCGGAGATGGGAAAGTTGAGGTCGTTGTCGACCATGGTAACCACTACCATGTGTTGGACATATCCAACGCAACCCTCGAGGACATGCAGAACTCCCCTGGAACCGTGATGGGTGCGGCACACAGTGCCTCCCCGCATTACAAGAAAGAATGAGGCGAGATCATGGGTAAGACGATTTACATCTGTGAAGAGCATGAGAAAGTGATCGATATAAGGGTTGGCAAGGAGTACAAGGACGCCACTGTGTATGTGGAATGTCCCGGAGATTGCGAGTAAATACCCTGTCGAAACCGTTTAACCCTCCCCGGAACCTCCGGGGAGGACCTCCGTCACCTCCTGACGGGGAGCCTCACGATCTTGTCCGCCTCGGCCTGGGTGCGAACTGAGGCCGTCAGGCATCCGTCTGAAACGGCGGTGTCCGGCAACCCCGGATGGGGTGAAGGGGTTTGGTGTATGGTAATCTTTCTATGCGAGCTCCTTATGCCAGATTCTACCCATCGAATCGGATCTATCATTTCGAGTACGGGGTTTATCAGACGAACAGGAAATAGTAATTGTTCTGTATCCCATTCTGACTTCTCGTTAAAGATAGAGTGGTACGTTGAGTGTATGCCGCATCCAATCCGTGCCCCTTTATGCTTGAGCCTACTTCGATGGTGGAGTTGGCAGGATCTATGATAACCACAAAATTGCCACCGTTATAATGGGCTACATTGAAACACCACTCATCTCCGCTGTAAGTGCCTGGAAGTATGTCAAGCTTGTAAATTACATTGTAAATGTTCGTAAGCTCGAACAACACGCTGAACCCCTTTGGTATCGTGAAACTGCCATCACCATTGAATACCACGAGGTTTGTAATCGGCCCTGTATAAAATGTGGGTCCGATTTGCAGGGTCTGCCATCCCCCGGCCCCCACGCCGTCGCTGGTCCACACCTGCCCCGCCTGTCCTCCGGACAGGTACTCCTCGGTCAGATCGGCGGCCACGTGCCATGCGCCGTCGGACCCCTTGTACCTCACTCCCGAGGCCATTCGTCCACCTCCACCCAGATGGTGCCGACCGGCGCCTCCTCGGCCTCGGCCCTGCCGTCGGGCGGGCAGGTCGCCATGATGAGCTTACCTCCGTTCAGGATCCTGATGCGGGGAGGGTTGTTCTCCCCCCCCCGGCTGTGGTCTCCGGGTTCATGGATGTCCATCGTTAACGGTGTTTATAAAGGTGCTCTATGAATACGATTCAGACAATGGAAGGAGGGCTGCTTTACTCGAAATCCACGATGACCAAACCATCGAAGTTCGGCCCTGTATCGCTTAAACTTATCTGCTGGATTCTAACGAAATCATCACAGGCCCATGTTCCGTTCTGGACATCGAATGTTATATCAGACATGTCCTCCACCGTGATGTTGCTGACTCCTGCTTTGTTCAGGGTTATGATCTTCCCATGTATCACATCAAGATCCCCAAACGGTTTATTAAGGATGACTCCTGAGGAATCTATTTTTGTGAAGTGAAGTTCATCTATATCAGTAGAGGTATTGAATGTTCCTTGTGTGTAGTGATCTGAAGCGATGATTCCCGTACCGCAGTTGATGATCTCAGGGTATATCTCCAAGCGATTGTATTTTGTACCCAGATGGTACAGGTCGTTGTTCCCGAAGGTCATGAAATCCGTGTACAGGCTACTGCTAGAGATGATTGTAGCGGGCTTGACTTTGTTATTCTGTCCAGAACCCACAAGGGTGATAGAATTGCTCGTAGAACCTGTGTTGTATATAACACAGGTTGTTTTTCCTTTCCCTCCTGATATTGCATTCGTCTTCCCGATCATGCCTTCACCACCATCAGCGTGGGCACCGTGATCGCCGTGTTCACCTTGGAGTACAGGTACACCCCTCCGTCGTACGCCTCGCACACCGGTGCGTAGTCTCCGCTCGTCGCCTCGGTCACACCGAACACGACATCCACGAAGTCGGTCGCCGATATGGCCGCGCTTGCCACGGCGCACCTGTACCCGTAATCCACATACGTCGTGTCCGCCGCCCATGTCGATGCGGCCACGTTGTTCAGGATCACCGTCCCGTTCCCTGCGGGCGCCCATGTCCCGTCCTCCTTCTTCACCAATACCTTTCCGCCTGTCATCACACCACTATCCAGATATCCCCGACCTCGCCGTCGGACGCTGTCGGTTCGTTCTCGGAGACCGTGAGCCTCCTCGGTCCATCGGTCCTCACCCTGGGGAGCCTGAGATCGAACATCACCAGGTACCCCTCGCGGGACTCCGCGTTCACAGTCTGCGTGTCGCCTCCCTCGTATCCCTGTATCGTCGGGGTCAGGGCGTACGCCCCGGACGCCACGTCGATGCGTGCGCGTCCCGACGTGTCCGTGGTCACGGAGTACGACCCCGCCGACCCCGTGATGGACACCGGCACGCCGGACATGTTCTGCCTGTCCTCCGTCAACACGGCGACGAACAGTGATGACGTCCCCTCCGCCAGCGTGGGGATGGGGCCCATTCCGAACATCGACACGAAGGCCATCAGACCGCCTCCGTGTCGTCGGCGTCGTACATCACGCCCACGAGGATGTCCATCTCGGGCCTGCCGTAGATCGCCCTCAGCGTCAGGGTGCTCCCCGACACCGAGGACGGCGCGATCCCGGCGGCGCCGAACTCCTGCACCTGCGCATC
>JAZODL010000179.1:0-4166 GCA_045596945.1 Candidatus Methanomethylophilaceae archaeon
TCCTCCTGATGCTCGCCATAATCGCATCCGCCGTCCTCGTGATCGTCCAATCGAGGGACATGCTGAGGCCGGATTCGGGAGGGGACACCTCCAGAGCCGAGAGGACGCCCCTGTACTGGCTGTGCCTCACCTTCGGCTCCATGATCATCCTGAACATCATCGTGTCGGTGATCCAGGGCATGTTCGGCAACATCCTCGAGGTCCCGGAATGGATCCTGGAAATGAGCCGCGAGGAGATGCTGTTCCAGATGGCCGAAGCGGCCGTGTGGGAGGAGGTCGCATCGCGCATCCTGCCCATCGGAGTGCCGCTCACCATACTCGCGGCATGCTACGGCAGGAGGGACGCCCTCCGCCACCTCGTGGGTGGCACGGGCGTCACACGTGTATCCCTCGCCCTGATCATGATATCGTCACTGGCGTTCGGGTTCGCCCACGTCGACTCATGGAGCTACGCGAAGATGGTCCCCGCCGCTATCGGAGGGGTGATAATGGGTTACCTGTATGTCAGGTTCGGGGCCCATGTGTCGATCCTGTTCCACTTCCTGACCGACTACATGACCTGTTCGAGCTACCTCATAGGGGAGGTCGCATTCGGATCGATCGTACTCCTGATAATGATCACCGGACTGGTGTGCATGGTCGGCCTCCTGTCCAGGACCTTCAACGGACTCTCCGGAATCGCCGACATGCCCGTGACCGGGATGGATCAGGACAGCAGGGACTCCAGGGACGACTGAGAGTCCACCGCGGACTCGAAGGAACGGGCCTCTATCACGTAGTTGCCCCCGTACCATCCGAGGGACTCCAGGACACCGTCGAAATCTATGCATCCCTCTCCGATGGTGCGGTGCTGGTCCCCGGTCCCGTCGTTGTCGTGGATATGGATGTTGGCTATGCGGTCCCCGAAGGTGGAGACCATCTCCCCGATCTGATCCGTGGTGTTGGCGTGACCTATGTCGAAGCACACGGCGAGATCCGTGCCGTCGATTATCCCCATGAGATCCTTCGCGGTGCGACCGAGGAAGAAGGGCATGTCCGGCATGTTCTCGATGGCCATCACGACACCGTACTCCTCCGACGCCCTCTCGATCGCCCTCATGGACTCCCGGGCACGTTCCACCGCCCTGGATGCCAGATGGGTCATGGCCATGGGTGCCAGACCGGGATGCACGGTGACCGTGACCATATCCAACCTGTTGGCGGCATCCGCCGTGGAGACTATCTCCGCCAGGGAGGCCTCCCTCACGCGGTCGCTGAGGGATGCGATGTTTATGTCCGATATGGGGGAGTGGACGGAGTAGCTCAGATCGTACGACGGGAGCAGGTCCGAGAACGTATCGAGATGGGCGGAGATGCTATGGTCCGCCTCGGAGAATATCTCCCAGAGGTCGAACACACCGACGATGCGGTCCAGCCATGCGACGGGTTCGGTCGAGGAGAACCCGGTGCATGACATCCCTATCAACGGATGACCTCCTCTCCGTCCACCGTGACCGGTGCCACACGGTCGATGAGCGCCATAATGTCCGCATCCTCCACCTGGACCTCTATCGCACCGAGGACGGGTCTGCGATCCGCGAAGGAGACCTTCCCGACGGTCGCCACCTGCTTGTTGAGAATCATCCTGGTCGATTCCCCACGAACGTTAGATACCATGACCGCGCGCGTGGCATCGAGGATCTTCTGCCTGCGGATGAGTCTCGAGAACTTGTCGAGGGATGCGTTCCCCCTGAGGGCACCGTCCTCCAGGACCAGTTCCGCGTCGGGGAATATGGACAGTACGGCTGAACGGACCTTCTCCTCATCCTCGCTCGGATTGACTGGACAGGTGATCTTGACGGTGGTCATGCGCTCAAGACCTATATTCAACTATATAAGGGGAGGTGACCAGCAAACTTGTTTAACTACGGTGGGCATGCAGGTGGGATGAAAGAGGCGATCCTGTCGGAGGCTGCTAAGCGGAGGCTGTTCTTCTCCCCCGATGCAATGGAGATGATCCTCTCCAACAACGATCCGATGGGTTTCACCAACACAGTGTTCTCGCACCTCGCGGACAACATGATGTTCGTCAGCAAGAAGGACATAATGGACTGCATCGCAGGGGACAAGGTCCTCTTCCAATCGGAGAGGGAGATCAAACCCGACAACAGGTTCACCCCCGACATCTCCGTGGTCAAGGGTTCGGACGTGACCGGTGAATCCACCTGCGAGGGAAAGGTGAACGACTTCGCCCAGTACTTCAAGAGCAGGTTCTACACCCTGAAGAGGATGATAGAGAAGAGGAACGACTTCGGACGCGCCATGGACCTGTCCAGGGCGAAGACCCTCGACAGGGAGGTCAAGGTCATCGGGATCGTCTACGAGAAGTCCACGACCAAGAACGGGCACACCATGCTCACAATCGAGGACGATTCGGACACCGCGAAGGTGTTCATCTCCAAGGAGTCGCCCCTGGCCAACGAGGTGTTCGTCAACGACGAGGTCATAGGTATCGTGGGGAAACCCAACGCCCAGCGCACGCTACTGATGGCCGAGAAGATCGTCAGACCGGACATCCCGCGCAACAACGCGTGGGAAATCAGCGACACCCCGTCGAAGATAGCGTTCCTGTCCGACGTCCACGTCGGAAGCACCACCTTCCTGGAATCCGACTGGAAACGCATGATCGCATGGCTGAAGGCCAACTCCGTCAGGGAGGACCTCAACTACATCGTGTTCCCCGGAGACGTGGTCGACGGCATAGGGGTGTTCCCCGATCAGGACAAGGAGCTCGAGGTCCTGGACATCTACGAGCAGTACGACATCCTGGCGGAGTACCTCAAGGACATCCCCGACCACATCAAGATGGTCGTCCATCCCGGCAACCACGACGCCGCACGCCTGGCGGAACCCCAGCCGGCACTCAACTCCGTCTTCACCAAGACCTTCGACTCGAACATCCTCATGGTCGGGAACCCGATCTACCTCAACGTGGAGGGGAGGACCGTGATGTCGTACCACGGGAAGAGCATGGACGACTGGATCGCGGGAGTGCAATACCTCACCTACGACGACCCCCTGAGGGTCATGAAGGAGATGTGCATCCACCGCCACCTTGCTCCCATATACGGTCAGAGGAACGCCCTGGCCCCCGAGAAGAAAGACTACCTGGCGATGGAGCTGGTACCCGACATATTCGTGTCCGGACATGTCCACGGCGCGGGCCAGGACGTGTACAACGGAGTCAGGCTCATCAATGCCTCCACATGGCAGAGCCAGACCGAGTACCAGCGCATGCACAACTTCAACCCGGATCCCAGCATCATGCCCATTGTCAGCCTGTCCGACGGCAGGATAGAGATGAAGGACTTCAGCAAAGCCTGATGCGGATAATGAGGGGGACCCCCCTTTGTTTCATAAGAAACGTAGGTATGGGAGAAAGGGTGACGCCGGCCGGAGCCGGCGATGAGATGTTTCTTAAAGGGTTTGTTGTCCGTAGATCAGTACCATTACGATCAGGAGAGCTCCGAGCACGAGCATCGAATAAGCGGCCACCCAGATGATCGTGAAGACCCTCTTCAGCTTGACGGGGTCGTTCTTGATCTCCTCGAGACGCTCTTCGATGGACTTCACTCTTCAGCCGCTCCCTTTCTCTTCAGGTGCTTGAGACGGGTAGTGTTCTCCCTGTCCATCTCTTCGAGACTGAACTTGACGAACCTCTCCGACTCCTTGAGCTCGGGAATGATCTTGAATTCCAGGGCGTTGACCCTTCTCTTGGTCTTCTCGATCTCATCGAGCAGCTTCTTCATGGTGGTCTCGACCTCGGCTGCGCGGACGAGCGTGTCGAGAAGCTTCTCGAACGCCGTCGCGGCATCCTCGATGTAGGCGGAGGTGGAGATCACACCGTAACCCTTCTCGGTCATCTTGGTGTGGATCTTCTCTGCCTCCACCTTGGGAACCATCATTCCCATGATGCTTTTGCTACCCAATTTCACCTGCGGGTCTGCCTTCAGAGCATATGCCGCGCTTTTCACGGCGATCTCTCCCTCAACCGCACGGGCGATGGTGATCTTCTCCATGGCCGACTCGTAGTCGGAGGAGACGCCTTCACGCATCTTCCTTGCCTTCTCGAGGACCTCGAAGAACTCGATGATGAGACCATCTCTCTTCATCTTGAGGACCTTGTA
>JAZODL010000180.1:0-1500 GCA_045596945.1 Candidatus Methanomethylophilaceae archaeon
CACCGGAGCTGTCCGTCTTGACGGCGAGCTCCTCGGTGACGGTCACTCCCTTCACGTTCTCGAGGGTGATCGTGTTGTCGTACCTGACGTCGACCATGTCGCCTCCGGTCTTGAACCTGAGCGCGGAGTCGGTGACCGTGATGGATCCGTAGAAGTTCGCGATGACGACCTGCGCATCGGCTCCCATCTGCACAGTGGGCGCGGGGATGGTGATGTAGGCGTCGTTCTCGTTGAGGATTCCCTCGGAGTCGATCGTGAGCGTTCCGTTGTTGGTGATGGTTCCGGTGACGAGTCCGTACACCATGAGCTCTCCGTCGGTACCGATGGTGGAGCCGTTGAGGTCGGCAGTGGCCACATCGGAGATCTCGAAGTATCCGTCGATGTCGACCTTTCCAGCATTGGAGAACGCGTATGCCCCGTCGAGGACGACGGATCCGACGACGTCCATGGATGCCCCTGCTGCGACCGCCATCGTGGGTGCGTCTGCCGCACCGGTGCCGATGGTCACGTCACCCTCGATGACGGACTCGGATCCGACCATGAACACGATGGAGGATCCCTTCTGGAACTCGACTGTGGCGTCGGACTCTACGATGAACTGGCCGAGGACGGTGATGGTCACTCCGGGTTTGACGGCGAGGTCGTCGGTGATTGTGATAATCTGGTTGGCCTTGCCGTAGACATCGGACTCGAGGACCCCGGAGAGGGTGACCGTCTCCATCACGATGTTGTCGGGGGATCCCTCGTAGGTCTCCCCGGAGCCTGTGATGTTGGAGGACATGGACTCGTCCACCTCTGCGAAGAGGACTCCGCTGTTGACGATGGTCCCGGCATCCTCCGTGACTTCGACGTCCCCGTTCATCCACTTGAATGCGGAGACCTTGTCTGCGACGACCCTATGCCCCTCGGGAATCTCGAGGGTGCCGAGTACGGCGATGGTGTCGATTGTGGTCTCATCGTCGATTATGATGTTGGTTCCGACGGTAAACTTCTTGCCGGGGTTGTCCACAGCGTCGTGGACGGGGTTGTTGACGAGGGTGCCGACATCACATGCGGTGAGTGTCATCGCAGGGGCGGCTCCCTGGATCTGGAGATCCTGGTTGAAAATGCATTTGTTGAAAACTACGTTTCCGGTGTATACGAACACGGGGCAATCGAAAGTCACGTCCTCCACGTTGACTCCGGGATTGCCCGCGGCACCTCCGAACATGAACCCGGGCATACCGCTGTTCTCGATGGAGACGGTAATGTTCTTGAGTGTGACCGTGCCCGTCACCTGGTTCGCGCCAGTCGTGAATCCTACGGTCTTACCGTTCCCGTCGATCACGATGGCGGTACCGGTACCGTCGAGGGTACCATCGTACGTGACATCGGAAAGGATTGTGATTTCCTCTCCATTGGCTGCTGCAATCGCTTCAGCCAGTGTGGGATACTCTGTACCATCCACTTCGGCCACGTTGGCCGCATCCGCCTCGTCCGCGACGAACACGGCACCGGCGA